>NZ_JCAKNE010000012.1:0-127730 GCF_059515965.1 Propioniciclava sp. LT432
CTAGGTGTACTGGGCCACGACGTTCATGACAGGCGGCTGGTCGGGGGTAGTCCTCCGAGTGCGCTGTGGCGTCTTTGAGTGTTGTAGGTCTCCAGCCAGGGGTCAAGGGCGTCGCGGCGGGCCTGGTTGCTGGTGAACACGTGGCGGTAGGCCCACTCGGTGGTCAGGGTGCGGTTGAAGCGTTCGACCTTGCCGTTCTGCCAGGGGCAGTGGGGTTTGATGAACTTCTGCTTCGCGCCAATGGTCTCGACCGCGTCGATGAACGCTCGACCATGTCGGTAGGCGAACGCGTTGTCGGTCATCACTCGCTCGATGCTGGTGATGCCGTGGGTGGCGAAGTAGGCCGCGGCTCGCAGCAGGAAGCCGGCGCAGGTGTCGACGCGTTCATCGTCGTGGATCTCGCTGTAGGCCAGGCGGGAGTGGTCATCGACCATCGAGTGGACGTAGTCGTAGCCGATCTTGGGCCGCTTGTTCTTGGCGACGATGGTGTCGGAGCGTCCGTGGGCCCGCCAGCCGCCACCGTCGGGGATCTTGCCCAGCTTCTTGACATCCACGTGCACCAGTTCGCCGGGACGTTCGCGTTCGTAGCGGACCGCGGTCTGCTTCGAGGTGCGGATCACCTGGCCGGTCATCGGGTCCAGGCAGGTCAGGGGCGGCATGCCCCGTCGGTGCAGGATCCGGGTCACGGTCCGCGGCGCGAGCCCGAGTTCGGCCGCGATCCAGTCAGGGCCGCGTCGGTGCTCCTGACGGGCGGCCACCACCAGGTCCTCCACCGTGGCTGGTGTCGCGGTCGGGCACGCGTGAGGACGGCTGGACCGGTCATGCAGACCGGCCTCGCCCTCGGCGTCCCAGCGTGCCAGCCAGCGGTGAGCACACTGACGTGAAATCCCCATCGCCTTCGCTGCATGGGCGACCGGCCAGTGCTGGTATCGGACCCGATCGACCAGCAGCTTGCGGCCATGAAAGTTGAGGCGGGCGTTACGGTGGGACACGAGGACCTCCGGGTGTGAGATGTGACCTTCGACAAGCCACACCCCACCCGGGGGTCCTCCCTCACGTCAATACCGACGCGCTGTCACCAACCTCTTGGCTCGGTACACCTAGGTGGGAACGGCGGGGTGGTCCGCGGCTGAACGTGGTCCCGAACCATTGCCCGGGACCGCCCGGCGCGCTTAGTGTCGTCCCACCGCAAGCCAGAGCCGAATCAGGAGGATCCGATGCGAAGACTGCTGCTCGCCCTGCTCGCCACCGTGGCGCTGCTGGGCACGTCCGTGGCGCCGGCGCACGCCATCACCGGCAACTACGTGGATGACAACGAACACCCCTATGTGGGCCTGATCGCCTTCTATGACGAAGAGGGCGAGTTCCTGCACCGCTGCTCAGGCTCCCTCCTCTCCCCGAGCGTCCTGCTGACCGCGGGACACTGCACCGACGGAGCCGACACGGCCAGGGTGTGGTTCCAGCAGGACGCCGGCGCCAACTACGACCCCGAGACCCAACTCGACCCGGTCTCCGGGTACCCGGACACCTGCGCCGGCGACACCCTGGGCACCCTGTGCGCCACCTCCGACGAGCTGTACAACCTCGGCTTCGACGACTTCGCGGGCTTCCCGAACACGGGCGACCTGGGGCTCGTCATCCTCGACCAGGCGATCGCGATGCCGGAGTACGGCCAACTGGCTGACGCCGGGACCCTCGATCCCCTGGCCACGCGGCGTGGGCGCCAGGACCTCACCATCACCGCCAGCGGGTACGGGTTGTCCTACAGCAGCCCGGTGAAGGTCGAGTCCTTCCGGAGCCGACTGATGGCGCTGGGCACCGTGACGAACCTCGTGAGCAACAACAACGGCGGGTTCAACGTCCAGACCATCGGCAACGGCAAGGGCCGAGGCGGCACGTGCTCGGGTGACTCGGGTGGCCCGATCTTCCTCGGCGGGTACGAGTCCAACCTCATCGTGGGCGTCACGTCCTTCGGCCTCAACGCCTACTGCCGTGGGGTCGACTTCGCGTATCGCACGGACACCCAGGCCGCCCTGGACTGGATCCTCGAGACCGTGGCGGATTCGTCCGCCGATGGTGAACTGGGGCTCATCCAGATCGTCTGAGACCGACCCGACCCTTCACTGCCCGACCCTTCACCGCCCGACCCTTCACCACCTCGCTCCCCGAACATGCCCCTGCTGAGGGATTGAACCACCAGCGACGGCACGTTCGGGGAGCGAGGTGCGTCCGGGCCCCCGTCCAGCCCCCTCAGCGCGCCCGGACAGGGAGGTGCAGATCCCCCCACGGATGCGACCCCATACATAACGAGTCGGTCACGGCACTTGACCGGCCCCCCGTCGAGAACCACCATGGGCGATACCTGAATCAGTATTCAGCTTTGAACCGTCGCGAAGGGATCCCCATGCGGACAACGAAGTTCCTCGTCGCCGGCGCCGCCGCGCTGGCCCTGACGCTCAGCGCGTGCGCCCCCAACGCCGCCGCGCCGGGCAACGCCCCCGCCCCCGGCGCGAGCGGGTCAGCCGGGAGCGCCGCCAACACCACCCCGGTGAAGGTCGACATCATCTACTCCAAGACCGGACCTCTGGCCGCCTACGGCGAGACGTTCTACCAGGGCTTCCAGGCCGGCCTCGACTACGCCACCGACGGCACGGGTGCCGTCGACGGCCGCAAGCTCGAGATCACCTACACCGACGATGCCGGCAACGCAGACAAGGCCGTCGCCGCGGCCAAGGACGCCATCGGCAACGGCACCAAGATCATCGGCGGCACCGTCGTCTCCGGCGTGGCCCTGAAGCTCGCCGAGCAGGCCGAGCAGAACAAGGTCCTGTACATCTCCGGCCCCGCCGCGACCGACGCGCTCACCGGCCTGAACAAGTACACGTTCCGCTCCGGCCGCCAGTCGCTGCAGGACGTCGCGACCGCCGCCGACGGCATCCCGAACGGCGCGAAGGTGACCGTCTTCGCCCAGAACAACGCGTTCGGCCAGGGCAACGTCGCGGCCGTCAAGGCCGTCCTCGGCGCGAAGGGCGCCACCGTGAGCGAGGTGCTCGTCCCCGAGGACGTCACCGAGTTCACCCCGTTCGCCCGCCAGCTCGTCGACGCCAAGCCCGACCTGGTCTTCGTGGCCTGGGCCGGCGCGACGTCGGGCGCCATGTGGCAGGCCGTCGCCCAACAGGGCGTCCTGGACTCCACCACGGTGTCCACCGGCCTCGGCGACCGGGCCACCTACGGTGCGTACGGTGCGGCGTCCGACAAGATCACCTTCCTCAACCACTACTTCCCGGGCGCCTCGGGCAACGACGTCGAGAAGAAGATGATCGAGGGCGTCGAGAAGGCCGGCGGCAAGGCCGACCTCTTCACCCCGGACGGCTTCGTCGCCGCGCAGATGATCGTCCGCGCGGTCGAGGAGGGCGGCGGTGACGACGTCGACGAGATGATCAAGGCGCTCGAGGGTTGGTCGTTCGACGGCCCCAAGGGCAAGACCGAGGTCCGCGCGTCCGACCACGCCCTGCTGCAGGAGATGTACCAGGTGAAGCTCGTCAAGGACGGCGAGTCGTGGAAGCCGGAACTCATCAACAAGGTCGACGCCGCCACCGTGGCGCCGCCCGAGAAGAAGATCGGCTGACAGCAGTGACCGACGCGACGACTGCGGTGCCGGCCATCGAGGCCCGGGGCCTCGGCTGGCAGGTGGGTGGGGCGCGCATCGTGAAGGACGTCTCCTTCACGGTGTCCCCCGGCGAGATGGTGGGCGTGATCGGGCCGAACGGTGCGGGCAAGACCTCACTGTTCAACCTGATCTCGGGCATCAACCCCGCCACCACCGGACAGGTGCTCCTGAATGGAACGGACGTGACCCATGCCTCCATCGCGGCGCGTGCCCGCGCCGGGCTGGGGCGCACGTTCCAGACCTCCAGCCTGTTCCCGCAGCTGTCCGTCCACGAGAACGTCCGGTTGGCCGCCCAGTCCCGGATGGGCGGCAACCTCTCCATCCTTCGCTTCCCCCGCCGCACGGACGCGGCGTCCCTCGAGGCGGACGAGCACCTGGACCGCGTCGGCCTCGACGGCCGGGGGGCCCACGCCGGCGACCTCTCCCACGGCGACAAGCGCAAGCTCGAGATCGCGGTGCTGCTCGCGCAGGACCCGTCGGTCATCCTGCTGGACGAGCCCATGGCCGGCGTCGCCCACGCCGACGTCCCCGGCCTCACCGAGGTCATCCGCGACCTCAACACCACCGGCAAGACTGTGATGATCGTCGAGCACCACCTCGAGGTGGTCCTCGGACTGGTCTCGCGCGTCGCCGTCATGCACCAGGGCGAACTGCTCGCCATCGACACCCCGGAGACGATCATGGCCAACCCGACCGTCCAGTCGGCCTACCTGGGCGACGTGGCATGAGCGCCACACCGGACGCCGCGGGCGCACCCCTGCTGTCGGTCAGGAACCTGCGCGCCACGGTCGCCGGACAGCAGGTCGTCGAGTCGGTCACGTTCGACGTGCCCGCGACCGGCGTCACCGCCGTGCTGGGCCGCAACGGCGTGGGCAAGTCGTCCACGCTGAAGGGCATCCTGGGCCTCTACGACCGCACCGGCGAGGTGACCTTCGACGGCCGGCGGATCGAGC
Source organism: Propioniciclava sp. LT432 (assembly GCF_059515965.1). Taxonomy (NCBI): domain Bacteria; kingdom Bacillati; phylum Actinomycetota; class Actinomycetes; order Propionibacteriales; family Propionibacteriaceae; genus Propioniciclava; species Propioniciclava sp. LT432. The sequence goes on from NZ_JCAKNE010000012.1 coordinate 4,624, forward strand.
ACGAGCCCACGCACAAGGTCGTGCAGGCGGGCATCGGCTACGTGCCCGAGGACCGTGAGGTCTTCACGATGCTCACCGTGCAGGAGAACCTGGAGCTGGCCGTCCGTCAGCCCAACCCCCGGTGGGAGTTCGTCCACGCCCTGTTCCCCGAGCTCGTCAAGCGCGCGAAGCAGCGCGCCGGCACGCTGTCGGGCGGCCAGCAGCAGATGGTCTCCCTCGCCCGCGCGCTCATCAACGACAATCGCCTGCTGATGGTCGACGAGCCCACCAAGGGGCTGGCGCCCAAGATCGTGAATGAGGTCGGCGAGGCCCTGGCCGAGGCGTCGGCGTCCGCGCCGATCCTGCTGGTGGAGCAGAACCTGAAGGTCATCAAGCGCTTGGCCGACCGCGTCGTCGTGATTGACGCCGGCCGGGTCGTCCACACCGGCCCGGCGGCGGAACTCCTCGACGACCCCGATCGCATCCAGCGCCTCCTCGGCGTCTCGACGCAGGCCCATGACCACGACCGACCGGGGGGACACGCGTGAGCACCTTCGTCCTGCTCCTCATCACCGGCCTCGGCCTCGGCGCGCTGTACTTCCTCGTCGCGTCCGGGTTGAGCCTGATCTACGGACTGATGGGCGTCCTCAACTTCGCCCACGGCAGCTTCCTGACCCTGTCGGCCTTCGCCGGCTTCGAGGTCGGACGCCGCGTCGGCATCTCCACCTGGGGCGGCCTGTTCGCCTCGCTCGCGGTCGGCGCGATCGTGGGCGCCGTCTTCGCCGCGCTGACCGAGCTGTTGCTCATCCGCCCGCTGTACAAGCGGCACATCGAACAGGTGCTGGTCACCGTCGGCCTCTCGCTGGCGACGGTCGCCCTGTTCGAGGGCATCTGGGGACCGGACCCGATCTACCTCGAGGCGGGCGGCTGGATGCGTGAGACCACGATGGTCGTCGGCGCGCCGATCCCGAACGACCGCTTCGTCTCGATCCTGGCCGCGCTGCTGGTGCTCGGCGGCCTGGTCCTGTTCCTGAACAAGACGCGCTACGGCCTCATCATCCGTGCCGGCGTGGAGAACCGGGCGATGGTCACCGCGCTGGGCATCGACGTCCGCAAGGCGTTCACGGTCGTGTTCACCATCGGCGGCGTCGCGGCCGGCATCGGCGGCGTCCTGGCCTCCCACTACTACGGCTACGTCTCCCCCCTGATCGGCGGCAGCCTGCTGATCTTCGCGTTCATCGTCACCGTCATCGGCGGCATGGGCTCCCTGACCGGCGCCGCGATCGCGTCCGTGCTGGTCGCCGTGCTGCAGCAGTTCGCCAACTTCTACCTCGGCGTCGGAGACCTCGTCGTGGTCCTGCTGCTCGCCGTGGTGCTCCTCGTCCGCCCGCAGGGCCTGCTCGGAAAGGCGGCCCGGTGATGGCCTCGACGCTCGCCCGCCCTGAGTCCTTCCTCGGCGCCCACCGCGGTTACCTCATCGGCGGCGCCGTCCTGGTGCTGCTGGTGTTCCTGCCGCTGCTCAACATCCCGGGTCTGGGCATCCTGCCCGGCCCGACCTACACCGCCGGCTCCATGCACCTCATGGCGTTCACCATGCTGATGGTCGCGCTGGCGCTCACGTACCACCTGCTGTTCGGCGTCGCCGGCCTGCTCAGCTTCGGGCACGCCCTGTACTTCGCCGTCGGCGTGTACGGCCTCGCGCTCGTGCTGCGGCACACCGACCTGCCGCTCATCCCGGCCGCGCTGCTGGTCATCGTGATCGGGATCGTCGTCGCGAACGTCCTGGGCGCCATCAGCCTCCGCGTCTCCGGCATCAGCTTCGCGATGGTGACCATGGCGTTCGCCCAGGCGGCCAACGTGCTGGTGCGCCGCAACCCGGGCAACCTGACCGGCGGCGACGAGGGCCTGACCCTGCGCACCACCAACGTGCCGGACTTCCTCGTCGGCGTGGTCAACACGCGCAACCTGTACTGGGTCGCCCTGGTCGTCCTGATCGTGGTCTACCTCATCACCGTCTGGGTCGAGAACTCCCGCCTGGGCCACTCGGTGGCCGCCGTCCGCGAGAACGAGACGCGCATCAAGGTGCTGGGCGGACGGCCCTACCTCGTCAAGCTGATCGCGTTCGCCGTCGCCGGCACGCTGGCCACCTTCGTGGGCATCGTGTTCCTGCTCCTGCAGTCCGGCGCCAGCCACACCGCGAGCGGCGTCGACTTCACGCTCAGCCTGCTCGTCATGGTCGTCCTGGGCGGCGTCGGCAAGCGCTGGGGCGCCATCCTGGGCGCCGTCGTCTACACCCTGCTGGACCAGCGCCTGGCCGCGCTGGCCAACTCGCCGGCCATCGCCGGCCTGCCGCCGCTGTTACGCATCCCGCTGAGCGAGCCGATGTTCCTCCTCGGTACGCTGTTCATCTTGGTGGTCCTGTTCCTGCCCGGCGGGCTCACCAGTGCCGTGGAGCGCCTCACCCGGCGCCGGACGGTCCGCCCTCGCCGGGTGATCGAGGACATCACATGAGCAACTCCGGCGACCTCACCCTCGGCCGGTGGGTCACCGACCGCGCCAGGCTGACGCCCGACAAGGTGGCCCTCGACGACCGCGGGGTCTCCCTCACCTACGCGATGCTCGCCCTGCGCATCGACCGCTTCACGGCCGCCCTGCGCCGGGCCGGCCACGCGCCGGGCGACCGGGTCGCCACCCTGACCGGCAACAGCGCCGACCAGGTGGCACTCTTCTTCGCCTGCGCCGAACTGGGAATGGCCTTGGTGCCCCTGTCGTGGCGGCTGACCCCGCACGAGCTCGCCGAGCAACTGCGCATCGCGGATCCGGTGCTCGTGGTCAGTGAGCCCGAGCACGGCCAGACCATGGCCTCGGCGCTGGCCAGGCTGACCGATCCCGCCCCGCACGTCGACTTCGCCGACTTCGACGCCGCGCTCCCCCTCCGGGACCACCGCACCCCCGCCCAGCCGGCCCGCAGGGCGTCCGACGGCGACCCGCTGCTCATCCTGTTCACAGCGGGGAGCACGGGGCGTCCCAAGGCGGTCGTGCTCACCCAGGGCAACTGCCACTGGACGAACCTCACGTTCGGACGGGCCGTCCCCCTCACCTCCGACGACGTGGTGCTGACCGTGCTGCCGCAGTTCCACGCGGGGGGCTGGAACATCCAGCTGCTGCTGGCCCTGTGGGTCGGCGCGACGGTCGTGCTCGAGCGCACGTTCGACCCGCGGCGGGCCCTGCACCTCATCGAGCACCGGCGCGTCACGACCATGATGGGCGTCCCCACGCACTACCTGATGATGGCCGAACAGCGCCGGTTCGCGGACGCCGACCTCTCCTCGCTGCGGCTGCTCGTCGTCGGCGGAGCCCCGATGCCGCTGCCGCTGCTGCGCACGTGGCACGCCCGCGGCGTCCGACTCACGCAGGGGTACGGATTGACCGAGGCCGGCCCCAACGTCCTGTGCCTGCCCGCGGAGCTCGCCGTCGAGAAGGCCGGCAGCGCGGGTGTCCCGTACCCGCACGTGACGTGCGCGATCGCCGATCCCGTGACGGGCGTCATCCTCGAGGGCGAGGCCACCGGCGAGCTGCTCGTGCGCGGCCCCAGCGTGTTCGCGGGTTACCTCGGTGACCCGGACGCCACCGCCCACGCCCTGCGCGGCGGCTGGCTCCACACCGGCGACCTCGTCCGACGGGACGCCGAGGGCTTCCACTGGGTGCTGGACCGCATCGACGACATCTACATCACCGGGGGCGAGAACGTCTCACCGGTCGAGGTCGAGCAGGTCCTGCTTCGCCACCCGGGCGTGGCCCGTGCCGCCGTCGTCGGCGTGCGGGACGCCCGTCGCGGTGAGGTCGGTGCGGCGTTCGTCGTCCGGCGCGGCGGCGTGGCCGTCGACGAGCAGGCCCTGCTCGAGCACTGCCGGACCCACCTGGCGGCGTACAAGGTGCCCGCGCGCGTCCACTTCACCGAGACGCTCCCCGAGGCCAGCCTCGAGAAGGTCAGTCGATCCGTCCTGCGCGAGGAGGCCCTCCGATGAGTTCCGCACCACGCACCGCCCGCGGGCAGCGCACCCGGGAGAAGATCCTGGACTCCGCGCTCAAGGAGTTCGGCAAGGTCGGCTACCACGACGCCTCGATCGTGCGCATCACCGAGGGCGCCGGCGTCGCCATGGGCACCTTCTACCTCTACTTCGACGGCAAGCTGGCCGTGTTCAACGAGCTCGTCGAGGACCTCAACCGGCGCATGCGGCACCGGATGACCCAGGCGATCGCGGACTCCCCTGACCGGCTGGCAGCCGAGCGGGCCGGCTTCCGGGCGTTCTTCGAGTTCACCACGGAGGTGCCGCAGCTGTACCGGATCATCCGGCAGGCCGAGTTCGTCTCCCCCCAGGCCATGCACCTCCACTACGGGCGCATCGTCGAGGGGTACCGCAAGGCGTTGGCCGCGGCGTCCGAAGCGGGCGAGATCGCCCCGCTCGACCCCGAGGTGACCGCCTGGGCCCTGATGGGCATCGGCGAGATCATCGGCATGCGCTGGATCCTGTGGCAGGAGGGCCCGGACGGCGCCCCACCGATCCCCGAGGACGTCTTCGAGCACACCCTCGACCTCATCACCCGCGCCCTCCGTCCGGACGCCGCCCCACAAGAGAAGGAGTGACCATGTTCCGCGAGTTCGAGTCCGCCCAGGGCCTCCACGTCGGCCTCTGGGAGCCCGACGACGTCACCGCGACCATCCTCGCGGTGCATGGCATCACGTCCTCCCACAAGGCGTGGGCCCCGCTGGCCCGGGAACTCCCCGACGTCCGCATCATCGCCCCCGACCTGCGCGGACGCGGCGGGTCCCGTGGACTCACCGGCCCCTACGGCATGTCCCGGCACGCCGACGACCTGGCCGCGCTCCTCGCGGAACTGGGCGTCGAGCGCTGCGTCGCCGTCGGCCACTCGATGGGCGGCTACGCGGTGCTGACGCTCGCCCACCAGCACCCCGGGCTCGTGTCGGCCCTCGTGCTCGTCGACGGGGGGCTGCCGCTCAAGGGCGACCCGAGCCTCGACCCGGAGGAGTCGCTCCGGCGCACGCTCGGTCCTGCCGTTGACCGGTTGTCCCGGACCTTCGCCTCCGCCGAGGAGTACCGCGACTTCTGGCGCGCACACCCCGCCTTCGCCGACTGGACGCCCGACGTCCAGGCCTACGTCGACTACGACCTCGTGTCGGACGACGGCGCCCTGCACCCGGCCACCTCCTACGAGGCCATGGCGGCCGACTCCCGTGACCTCGTCACGCCCGGCAACGCCGCCATCCTCGCGTTGAAGAACCTCGCCGTCGACGCGACCTTCCTGCGCGCGGAGCGCGGCATGGCCGACGAACCCGGCGGGCTGTTCCCGGCCGGGTGGGTCGCCGAGCAGGTGGCGCGCCAGCCGCGCGTCCACGTCGTCGAGGTACCCGGCGTGAACCACTACTCGATCACCTTGTCCGAGCGCGGCGCCGCCGCCGTCGCGGACGCCGTGCGGCAGGCGCTCCCGGCCGCCCCGTAGGCTGCGCCCCATGCACAGCGGCGTGGCGACGGGGTCGGGACGGTCGACCCACCTGGTGTGGTTGGTCGTGGGGCTCGTCCTCGTCGGAATGGTGATGCGCTCGCCGCTCTCCAGCGTGGGGCCGATCCTGCCGGGCATCAGCGAGGACCTGGGCCTGACCCCGACGGTCGCCGGGCTGTCGGGCACCATCCCGCTGGTCGGGTTCTCGCTGCTGGCCCTGCTCACCCCGTTCCTGGTGGCGCGCTTCGGACCGGAGCGCACCCTGGGCGGCGCGCTGGTCGTGTTGACGGCGGCGATCCTCATCCGCTCGGCCGGGACGACCGCGGCCTTCTTCGGCGGGACGGCGCTGGCGGCCACGGGCATCGCCGTCGCGAACGTGGTGCTGCCCTCCGTCGTGCGGGAACGCTTCCCCGACCGGGTGCCCACCCTCTCGTCGATGAACGTCGTCGTGATGAACCTGGGCGCCGCGGTGGCGTCCGCCCTCGCGCTACCGCTGGCCCGCGACACCTGGCTGGGTTGGACGGGCGCGCTGGCCATCTGGGCCATCCCGTCCCTGGTGGCGCTCGTCGGCTGGACCCTGGCCGCGCGGGCCGTCCTCGCCGACGACCACGGGACGAGCCGCGTCCGCACCCCACCCACCGGCATGGGCCGCGTCGCACGGCGTCCGGTGACGTGGTTGCTCGCGGTGATGTTCGGGGCCCAGTCGGCCGGCTTCTACACGCTCCTGACGTGGTTGGCCACGATCCTGCGGGACCACGGCGTCGACCCGGCCACCGCCGGCCTGCTGGTCGGCCTGCTCAGCGCCCTGGGCATCATCGGGGCCCTCGGCGTCGGGCCGCTCCTGCAGCGGGGCCACCTGCGCGGGACCTTCGTGACGGCCATCGGCCTCTACACCACAGCGCTCCTGCTGCTGGGCGTCAACGCGCCCGCCGCGATCGCGGGCACCCTGCTCGCCGGGGTCGTCCAAGGGGCGTGCTTCTCGATCGTGCTCACCCTGATCAGCCACCGCGACGACCCGGCCGACGTGCCCGCCACCTCGGCGCTGGTGCAGGGCGCGGGCTACGTCATCGCCGGGACCGCACCCTTCGCCGCGGGCGCCCTCTACGACCTCACGGGCTCCTGGTCGCCGCCGGTCGTCTGCGTGGCCTCGCTGATGGCCCTCTCGGGTGTGCTCGGATCCATCGTGACGCGCCGGTCGGCCTGACTCCTGGGTCGGCTCAGACCTGGGCCTCGTCGGGGCGGTAGCCCCGCTTGGCGGCCTGGACCAACTCGTGGATGTGGGTACGCAGGCGGGCGAACTCGGGATCGGAGCGGGTGGTGATCTGGTCACGCTCGTCGGGGAGGGTGATCTTGACGTCCTCCATGATCACGGTCGGACGCCCCGACAGCACGAGCACCCGCTGGGCCAGGTAGATCGACTCCTCGATGTCGTGGGTGACGAACAACAGGGTCACCCCGTACTTGTGCCACAGGTTCCGGACCAGGTCCTCCAGGTCGGCACGCGTCTGCGCATCGACCGCGGCGAACGGTTCGTCCATCAACAGCAGGTGCGGCTCGTACGCGACCGCCCGGGCGATCGCCACGCGCTGCTGCATTCCGCCCGAGAGCTGCCAAGGGAACTTGTTGGGGCTGTCGGACAGGCCCACCGCGTCGATCGCCTCGTCGACCAGCTTGGTGCGCTCCGCCTTGGGCAGGCCCTTCTCCTTCAGCGGCAACTCGATGTTGCCCCGGACCGTCAGCCACGGGAACAACGAGCGCGCGTACTCCTGGAACACGACCGCCATGCCCTTGGGCGGGCCGTTCACGGCCTGCCCCTCCAGCGACACGGTGCCCGACGTCGGCGGCAACAGGCCCGCGATGGAGCGCAGCAGGGTCGTCTTGCCCGCACCCGACGGGCCGACGATGCAGACGAGCTCGCCGGCCTTCACGTCGAAGGTCAGGTTCCGGATCGCCTCCGTCCCCCCACCGGCACCCGCGTACACCTTGTGCAGGTCCTTGACGACCAGCAGGTCCGAACCGGTCGCGATACGCGCATCCGCCATGTCAGTTACCTCCTCGAGTTGCGCGCCGCAGGCCGACGTACCAAGCCAGGACGCGGTGCTCCACCAAGCGGAACACCAGGGACAGGGCCACACCCAACAGGCCCAGGACGATGATGCCGGTCCACATCTCCGGGATCGCGAACGACCGCTGGAACTGGACGATGGAGAAACCCAGGCCATTGTTGGCCGCGAACATCTCCGAAATGACCATCAAGATGATGCCCACCGACAACGACTGCCGAGCACCGGCCGCGATCTGCGGCGACGCACCCCGCAACAACACCAACACCCGCGTGCCGGGTCGCAGCCGGTACACCCGCGAGGTGTCCAACAACAACGAATCGAAACCACGCACACCCTCGACGGTGTTCAACAGGATCGGCCACAGGCAACCCAGGGCGATCACGATGATCTTCATCGTGTCGAAGATCCCGAAGAACAACATCAACACCGGCACCAACACCGGAGCCGGGATGGCCCGGAAGAACTCCAGCACCGGCTCGAACAACAGGCGCAGGCGACGGTTCGACCCGATCAGCATGCCCAACCCGATGCCGACCACCAGCGCCAGCAGGTAACCGGCCACCAGGCGGATCACGCTGGGGACCAGGTCACTCACCAGGCGGCCCTCGCCCCACGTCTCCGGGAAGGAACCCACGATGGTGGCCAACGACGGGAAGAACGGGCTCTTGCTGCCCGCCGACCAGAACCACCACCCGACGATCAGGATCACCGGCAACGCCACCGCCATCACCACCGAACGCAGGACCGGACGGCCCTTCCGGGTGTGCGCGGCAGCACCCTCGATCTCCGCGCCCACCGAGCCCGGCGCCACCGGCGGTGCGCCGATCCCACCCTGGCCCTGGTCCTTGACGATGCGCCCACCCTGGGTGACGACACGCCCACTCAGGTCGCTCATGACACCCCCTCCTTCCGGATCGACGGGTGCCAGAACAACGCCTTCGACTCGATGAAACGAGCCACCACGTTCACCAGCACACCCAGGATGCCCGCGACCACGATCAACGCATACATCAACGGCACCGCACCCGAGGACTGCGCCACCGCGATCTGCTGACCCAACCCCGGCGTCCCGATGATCAACTCACCGGTCAACGTCAGGATCAACGCCACCGTCGCGGCCAGGCGGAACCCCGTCACCACGTACGGCAACGCCGTCGGCCACACCACCCAATAACCCTGCGACAGGAACCGGAAGTGGTACGAACGCGCGGTGTCCCGAGCGATCGGATCCACATCCGCCACCCCGTACAACACCTGCACCAGCACCTGCCAGAACGCCGCGTAGGTCACCAGCACCAGCGTCGAGGGACGCTGCGTCCCCAACACCAGCACCACCAGCGGGATCAACGCCACCGACGGAATCGGCCGCAGGAACTCGATCGTCGAGCTCGTGAACTCACGCACCGCCTGGAACGACCCGATGAACATGCCCAGGCCCACACCCAACACCATCGCGATCGTCAAGCCCAGGAACCACGTGATCAACGTGTTGCCCAACGCCGCCCAGAACGTCGACTCACCCAACACCCCGAACAACGCCCCGAAGATCGTCGAGGCCGGGGGCAGGAAGCGGGCATCCACCAGACCCAGCCGTGGCACCAGCTCCACCAGCAACGTCACCAACAACACCCCGGCCACCCCGAGGATCGGCGCCTCCAGGGCTCGGCGACGACGAGCGCGGGACTCCGCGGCAACAGCCGCGGCGTCCCGCTCCGAGAGCGTCATCGAGGTCACCCGAGGAGGCCCTTGGTGTCGACCGGCTTGTCGGTCATGCCGTACTTGAGGCCCTCGTCGGCCAGCTTCTGGAGGGCGGCCTGATCGATGGAGGTCGGCCACTTCGGCAGGACGACGGCCTTCTGGACCTCCGGGTCGAGCTTGGTGTAGGTCGACAGGAAGGCGCGCACCTCGTCGGGGTTCGCCGTGGCGTACTCGTTGGACTGCTTCAGGGCCTCGTCGAAGGCCTTGACCACGTTCGCGTTGGTGGACGCGTACTCCTTCGTCGTGAAGAAGCCACCGATCTGCAGGTTCTCGTCGAAGCCGGCGAGGTTGTAGTCGATGACCTTGCCGCCCTGGCCCTTGATGATCGAGGTGTAGGGCTCGACCGTCCACGCGGCGTCCACGTTGCCGCCGGCGAGCTGGCCGGCCATGTCGGGGAAGCCCATCTCGACGAACTTGATGTTCTGGGGGTCGCCGCCATCCTTCTCCACGCCGTAGCGGACGAGGACCTCACCGATGTTCTTGAGGGTGTTGACCGCGACGGTCTTGCCCGCGAGGTCCTTGGCGGAGGCGATCGGGGAGTCGCCCTTGACGACGACGCCGCCGAAGTCCTCCGACGTGTCACCGGTGGTGGCCACGCCGGCCGCCACGAGCTGGATCGGCAGGTTGCGCGACTGGGCGACGATCAGGCTCGACAGGTTGGAGAAGCCGATCTGGTTGGACCCCGACATCACGGCCGGGACGATGGCGGCGCCACCCTGGGCGTCCTGCACGGTGATCTCGAGCCCCTTCTCCTTGAAGAAGCCCTTGCTCACGCCGAGGCGGAAGGGAGCGGTGTCGACGATCGGGATGACGCCGACGGTGAGCTTGGTGGTCTGGGCCGGGGCCGCGCCCGTGCTCCCGGGAGCGGCCGTGTTGGCGGGTGCACCGGTCCCGCCACTGCACGCGGCGAGCACGACAGCGGTGATGCCGGCGAGGACGGCGAGGGCGCCTCGGTGGCGGCGGGGCTTCGATGCCGTGTTCTCCATGCGTACGGACCTTTCACGAGTGCGGCGACTGCTGGGAGGGCCTGCGGTGCCCCTCACGACGAGCAGCCAGTTGAAGTTGTCAACGATTGATAGAATCCATTACTCAGCGATCCCCTGTCAATGGGCAGCCCCCCTTGAAGGACGGCCGTTGCTCCATTGTGACCTAGCATCGACGCATGCATTCGGCAGTGGCTGCGAAGGACAACCTCGCGGCGCTGCCCAAGGCCCACCTGCACCTGCACTTCACGGGTTCCCTGTCCGTTCCCTCCCTGCAGTCGCTGGCGGACGCACGCGGCATCGAGCTCCCCGACCAGCTCGTGGACTCGGTCGCCCTCGACGTGCCGGCCGACAAGCGCGGCTGGTTCCGGTTCCAGCGCCTCTACGACATCGCCCGCGCCGCCGTGACCGGCGAGGACGCGCTGCGCACCGTCGTGTCGTCCGCCGCCGCCGAGGACGCCGCCGAGGGGTCCCGGAGGCTCGAGCTCCAGGTCGACCCCACCTCGTACGCGCCGTCGGTGGGCGGTCTGCAGCCGGCGCTGGAGATCATCCTCGACGAGGCCCGGATCGCCTCCGCCGCGACCGGCGTCCAGGTGGGGATCGTCGTCGCGGCGTCCCGCACGCGGCACCCGTTCGACGCGCGGACGCTCGCCCGGCTGGCGGCCCGCCATGCGGGGCAGGGCCCCGGTGAGGTGTGCGCGTTCGGGCTGAACAACAACGAGTGGGAGGGCGACACCTCCGAGTGGGACGGCGCCTTCCGCATCGCGCGCCGCGCCGGCCTGCCGGGAGTGCCCCACGGCGGAGAGCTCCGTGGCCCCGAGCACCTCGCCGAGGTCGTCGAACACCTCGCGCCGACCCGGCTCGGCCACGGCGTCCGCGCCGTCGAGGACCCGGACCTGCTCGCGCGGCTGGTCGACGCCGGGATCGTCTTCGAGGTGTGTCCGGCGTCCAACGTGCACCTGGGCGTCTACCCGACGCCGGCCGACGTCCCCCTGACCACCCTGCTGGACGCCGGCGCCCGGGTCGCGCTGGGTGCGGACGACCCGCTCCTGTTCCTGTCGCGGCTCGTCGACCAGTACCGGACGGCTCGCGACGTCCACGGGCTGACGGACCCCGCGCTGGCCGAGCTGGCCAAGGCGTCCATCAACGCCTCGTTCGCATCCGAGACCGACAAGGCACGATGGGTGTCCGAGGTGGACGACTGGCTCGTACCCTTGGGCCATGACAACCCCCACCGACCCCCCGTGGGAACCGCCCCTGGCGGGAACTGAGGCCGAACACCTCCTCGGCGCGCTGGACCGCCAGCGCTGGACCTTCCGTTGGAAGGCTGACGGGCTGGACGCCGCGGGCCTCGGCTTCCGTCTGGCCTCGTCCGACCTCACCTTGGGCGGGCTGCTCAAGCACCTCGCCGCGTGCGAAACCGTGAAGGCCACCTGGGATCTCGACGGCTCGCAGCCGTGGGAGCCGTTCGCGCGCCAGGACGCCCACGAGTGGGCCCTCGTGTCCGCGGGCGACGACTCCCCCGAGCAGTTGTACGCGCTGTACGACGACATGGTCGAGCGGTCCCGGGCGCGCGTGGCCGAGGCGTTGGCGTCCGGTGGCCTGGACCAGCCGGTCGCCATGGGCGATCGCTGGGGAGTGCGGGTGACCCTGCGTCGCAGCCTCTACGACCTGCTCGAGGAGTACGCGCGCCACACCGGCCACGCGGACCTGCTGCGTGAGGCGGTCGATGGACGCGTTGGGGAGGACCCGCCCGCCGAGTGGCGCCCCTGAGGGTTCAGCGCAACGCGGCGTCGATGCGCTGGCGGTAGGCCTGGGGCGACTGGGCCCCGAGCAGCGTGTCGACGGTCGTGCCGTCCTTCAGCAGGACGACCAGCGGGATGCTCTGCACCCCGAACCGGGCCGACACGGCCGGGTTGTCGTCGACGTTGACCTTGACCACCTTGACGCGCCCGGCGTACTCGGCGGAGATCTTCTCCAGCACCGGCGCGATCATCCGGCACGGTCCGCACCAGGGGGCCCACAGGTCGAGGACGACGAGCAGGTTCGTGTCCACCACCGCGTCGAAGTCCGAGTCCAGCGCCCCGACGAGCCACGGCAGCGCCTGCTTGCACGACGCACACCGCGGGAGTCCCTTCGCGACCGCCGGCACCCTGTTCTTCGTGCCGCACGCGGCACACGAGACCACCTTCGCCATGGGTCAGTCTAGGCGCCCCGGCCGGGGCCCCGCGCCGATCCGCAGTGGTTCCCGCAGGGGTTCCCGCAGAGCCCGTGATGGTCAGCGTCCACTCGGCGCAGGGGTGACGCGCCGGGCACGCTGAGCCGGCCGACCCCGGGTCCGGCGAGTGGACGATCACCATCACGCGGCGAGCCGGCCGACGTCGGGCAGCGGCTCAGGCCGAACCGCCCCCGCGGGCGTTGGGGTGGGGCTTGTAGACGGAGACCGACGTCGAGGAGGCGTCCCAGAAGCGCCACGGCCACTCCCAGGCGCGGGAGACGTTGACGCGGGGGCCGGAGGCGACCTCGTCGGGTGCCCGTCCGGGCCCCAATGCGAGGCCGTCGGTGCCGAAGACCGTCCCGTCGTCGGCCCGCGTGACACCCAGCGCGCGGCACAGGTTCCCGGGACCGCGGGCCAACCACGTGTCACGCACCCCCGGACGCCGTGCGCGCGCGACCTCCAGCCCGTCCACGACCTCTGCCGCCCGGACGAGGACCGCCGAGGCCACGCCCTCGGGTCCGCAGACGATGTTCAGGCAGGCGTGGCCGTGCATGGTGTAGACGTAGATGCGTCCGCCCGCCTCGAACATGGACGCGTTGCGCGCGGTCGACCCCTGCCAGGCGTGGGACGCCGGGTCGTCGGCCCCTTCGTACGCCTCGACCTCGACGATGCGGACGGCCACCTCGCCCACGCGGAGTACGCAACCGAGCAGGTCGGGCGCGATGCCGAGCGAGCGGCGGGACAGGTCAGGCAGCACCGAAGCGGGCCTCGCCACGGGCACGGGCCTTGGCGCGCTCGGCCTCCCGGTCCTTGGGCGGGGCCGTTGTCGACAGCGAGAAGATCAGCTTCTGGGTGGCCACCTCGACCTCGGCGACGGCGGCGTCGAAGGCGGCCTGGTTGGCGATCGACGGCTTGTTCATGCCGCTGATCTTGCGGATGTACTGCAGCGCTGCCTCATGCACCTCGTCGGGGTAGGCGGGCGGCTCGAAGTTGAACAGCGGGCGGATGTTGCGGCACATGTCGTCCACCATGCCACCTCACCCCAGCCGTGGATACTCCTGCCCCGCGACGAACTCCTCGTGGACGGCAGGTGTGACTCCCCCGTCGCGGATCACCGCGGCCAGGAACCTGCCCGACTTCCGCACCGTCCGCTCCTGCGTCTCGTAGTCGAGCGCGACGATGCCGAACCGCGGCCCCTCGCCCTCGCGCCACTCCCAGTTGTCGACGAAGCACCAGTGGTAATAGCGCTCGAACGGAAGCCCGCTCGACGCCATGGCTCGCAGGTGCTCGAAGATGAACCGGCTGCGGAAGGCGTCGGCAGCGTCCGCCGTCCCGTTCTCCGTCAGCCAGATGGGCGCCGGGTACCGCTCGTGCAGGTCGCGTGCCACCTCGACGAGCCCCTGCGGGTACACCTCCCAGCCCAAGTCGTTGACCGGCGCGCCGGGGAAGGTGCCGTCCGCCGGGCCCGTCACCGCGCTGCGCGCGTAGTAGTTGATGCCGAGGTAGTCGAAGTACCGCCCGGGCGTGATGTCGCCGGGGGCTCGTCCGAGCAGGCGGGTGAAGCGCCCGCCGAGCAGGGCGTCGGCGAGCAGGTCCTGGAAGAGGGCGCGATCCAGGGCTGACGCCGCACGGTGCCGGGGGTTGCGCGGGTTGAGCGGCGCGAAGACCCGGACGTGGTGCGCGAACCCCACGTTGGCGTCCGGCTGCTTGGAGTGGATGAGGCGGTACGCCCGGCAGTGGGCGATCGCCAGGTGTCGCAGCGTCAGCCGGAGTGCCCGCCAGTCGCGGGTCGCGGGCGGCGCCGCGCCGAACAGGTACGCCTGCGTCGCGTACACGTTCGGCTCGTTGATGGTGACCCAGTCGGTGACGAGGTCGCCCAGGGCGTCCACGACGACGTCGACGAGGCGCAGGAACCGGTCCACGGAGTGCGGGTTGGTGAACGCCCCGAGTCCTTGGAACCACGACGGGTGGCTGAAGTGGTGCAGCGTCACCAGCGGGGCCATCCCCGCCGCACGGACGGCGGCGACCTCCTCGCGGTACCGGTCGAGGGCCGCTCGGTCGACCTCGCCCGGCCGGGGCTCGATGCGCGACCACTCGACCGAGAGGCGGTAGGTCTGCAGGCCGAGGGACGCCATCAGGTCGGTGTCGGAGCGCCACCGGTTCCAGTGGTCGGTGGCCCGCAGGGGGGTCGACCCGTCCGCGATGGTGCCGGGGAGCTGGGACCAGTCGTACCAGTTGTTGTTGCGGTCACCGCCCTCGACCTGGAGTGAGGCGGTGGCAGTGCCGATCAGGAGGTCCCGTGTGGAGAACAACACGCTCGATCCTACGGACTTCCGGACTCAGTCCGATACAGGTGGGTTGACCTGTCGATGCGAGCGACGTCGAAGGTCAACCCGTGGGTCCGCAGGCGGCTTGCCAGCACGCTCCCCATGGCGGTGGCGGGGGTGAGGACGCCGGTGCGCGGTGGGAGACGGGCTTGGTCGAGGGCCAGGCACAGGGCGCTCTGGCCCAGCATGATCGCGGTGGCGCCGTACCCCGGGTCCTGGCCGGCGGCCACTGTGCCGCGGTAGCGGGCTCCGGTGCTGGTGCTGGCGGTGATCTCCATCCGGAAGTGTCCGGCGGCACGCTGTTCCGCGGTTGGCCCCTCCCCGGGCTTGGGCAGGATCAGGTCCAGCACGGCTCTGGTCGGTGCCCAGGCCAGCCCGCCAGCAGCGCCGGCCAGGGCCACCGCCGTCGCGACGGCCCGGACCAGCGCCCGGGGGCCTGCGCCGAAGTCGACCACTTCCCGGTACCGGACTCCCCGTCCGTAGGCCCACTCGGACAGCGCGTTCGACAGGCGGACCACGCGGGTGTTGTAGCCGGCCATGACGAACGGGCCCAGCCAATGGCCGGACTCATCCCGCTCGATGGGGACCAGCACCTTGCGGCCGGGGGGTGCGGCCGGCTCTTGGCCGGGACGTGGGCTCAGCGCAAAGGGGTCCGCCAACAACCTGCGGAGGGCTGGATCCGCCCGGGCCCTGATCACCTGCTGGCGGGCCGAATCGATGGTTCCGCCCGAAAGGCCGCCCCTCATCCCGACCACCCGCAGCGTGGTCTCCTCCAGGGTCCCCTGCCCGTCGAGCGCTGCGCGCTCAGCCACCGACAGCACCCCGAGGTCCGAGGGGATCGAATCGAAGCCGCATGAGTGGACGATCCGCGCCCCCGACCGGCGGGCGATCGGGTCGACCTCGTCCAAGGTCCATCGCACGAACCCCAACTCTCCGGTCAGGTCCGCGTAGTGCGTGCCCTCCTCGGCCGCGGCCCTGACGACTTGGCGACCGTCGCGGTCGTACGGCCCCACCGTGGTGGCCAGCACCTTCGTTCGGGAAGCCAATCCGCGCAGGCCCGCGCTGTCAGTCGCGTCGACCGTGATCAGGTCCCAGGCATGGGCGGGCCCGGGCAGCTGACTGCGCAACGCCTCCAACCTGGCCCGGGACCGGCCCGCCAGCGCCACCCGGACCTCGGGACCCGCCGCCACCGCCAGGTGACCGGCCACCAACGAGCCGACGAACCCGCTCGCCCCCAACAACACGACATCGAACTCCCGGCCGCCCATCACGACATCTTGCACCGCGGCGCCCAGATCGTGGAGGCCCAGGACAGGCTCACTGAAGGTGACGCTGCCCCGTCATGGCGTCGCCCGCCTTGCGGGTGAACGTCAGGTGCGTGACACCGCTGGGGGAGGAAACCGCCTCCACGTCGTACTGGTTCTCGAGTCCCTCGAGTCCGTCCCACAGTCGGACGCCGCGGCCGAGAAGCAGGGGTACCTGAACCACGTGCATGTGGTCGACGAGGCCGGCGGCCAGGAAAGCGTTGACCACGGTCGCGCCACCGCCGATTCGAACATCCCTCCCCTCGGCTGCGGCGCGCGCGGTCGCGAGTGCCTCGACAGGCGATTGGGCGATGAAGTGGAACGTGGTGCCGCCCGCCATCTCCTGGGACGGTCGGGGGCGGTGCGTGAGCACGAAGGTGGGGGTGTGGAACGGCGGGTTGCTGCCCCACCAGCCCATCCAGGCGGCATCGTCCTGCCAGCCCGGGGGTCCGAACTTGTTGGCCCCCATGATCTCGGCACCGATGCCCGGGGTGTGCCGCTCGGCGAACGCGTTGTCGACACCGGCGCGGCCGCTGGGGTCCCAGAAACGGGTGGCGAACATCCATTCGTGGAGGCGTTCACCGGCGTGCCCGAACGGCGCGTCGAGGGACTGTGGTTCCCCGGTGGCGAACCCGTCGAGTGAAATCGAGAAGTTGTGGATGCGGGTGGCGGACATGCGCCACTGTAACTCCGGGGCCCGAGCGCGGCACGCTCCCGGCACGACGAACGGGGGATGCGCCCGGGGTCAGGAAGCCCGCTCAGATCCGACGAAAACACGTCCCATGGCGAAGATCCCGCGCTGCGGAATCCAGAAATCGCCGAGGTGCGCCTGTTCGCCCAGCGGCGCGGGACGCCCCGCGTCCTGCCCGTTGATCGTCGCCGCCGCATCGACCACCCGCCAGATGCGTTGCGGGTTCGCGTCGAACGGGAGGCCATTCGACGTCAGCCCCGTCATGCTCACCTTCCCGACACCCAACGTCGACGAGGCGACGGCTCCCATCGCCCTCAGCATCGTTGCAGACCGCCAAGCGCCCAGAGGCAACACCCCGCCAACGCCACTCATCACTCGGGTCATGGGGGAACTGTCGAGTGTCAGCGACCAGTCCAGGAGTCCCGGTGAGGTCACGCGCAGGGCGTACGGTGCCTCCCACGTGACATCGATGTCGACGACGACGGACTCCTGCACACCGTGACCGAACCAGCGCGAACACGCGAAGGTGGGTTGGGCGGACTCGTAGAAGTGCCAGATGCCGTCGGGGTCCCGATGCCAGATGGAGGTGAACTGCTCGCCGACCGAGGACGCCGTCCAGCGACGCAGCCCGAGCACGTGCCCGGATGCGAACGGCTGTCCCATGACGCCATAGCCCGAGACACGTTCCTCCGTGCCGGGCGGGAGCCGAGGATGCTCTTCCGCCTCAAGTGCCCAATCACGTGGGGACCTCATCGCTCCAATGTAACCCCGGGCCCGGTGAAATCGTTCCACCGTTCCTGCGGAGATCCCCGCGCGCAGCGCCGCGGCGCTCGTGCCCCGTGGAGGAACGTCAGGGTGCTTGGTTCGGGACGAAGCCCGCTGCAGTGAGAGCGGCGGCCATCGTTCTGTGGCCTGGGCCATTGAGGTCATCCGCCCGGGAACGTCACCAGCCCCCGCCGCCACCTCCACCGAAGCCGCCGCCGCCGGAGAAGCCCGATCCGCCGGACGAGCCCGCGGTCGCGGCCTGCTGCGAGGCCATCGCCTGCTGCATCGAGGAACTCAGCTCATGGGTGAGGTTGTTCATGGCCGCGGAGAAGTAGGCGCCCTGGTAGAGGCTGTGGCCCACGTACCAGTCGGTCGGGGTGTAGCGCCCCTCGGCGGCCAACTGCTCGAACAACTTGGACCAGCGCTCGGCCACGCCGAAGATCGTCGCCCAGGGCAGGTAGCGGGAGAACACGTCGATGCCCTCCTCGAACTTGATCTGGTCGGCCTCGGCGGTGCGGAGGTACAGCTCGAAGCCCTTGGCCTGGGCCAGGACCGCGGAGCCCTCAGCGGTACGGCGTCCGGCCTTGAACGCCAGTGGGGCCAACACGAGGCCGGCGATCACCGGGGCGAGGCCGACCAACCCGAGGCCGAACGCGAAGCCCAGCACGGCCCCGATCGCGATGCCCGCGAGGATCAGGAGGACGGCGCCGACGAGGGCGAGCCCCTGGGCGACCTGCGGGCTGCCCTTGAACCAGTGGAGCTCCTTGACCACGCGGTCCATCAGGCGCGTGCGGGCTCCGGGCAGCAGCTGGTGGTAGCGCTTGTCCTTCAGATCCTTGGTGGAGACCGTGTTGCCGCTCTTGAAGAGCGTGTCGACGATGTGCTTCTCGGCACGGGTCAAGGGGTCGTGCGTCGCCCGCCGCTGGAAGCGCCAGTGCTTGCCGTCCTCCACGATCTGGTAGTGGCCGCGTGCGGCCAGGTCGAGGATCGTGGCGGTCACGTCGACGTTGTCGGCGCGCGTGTCGAGCAGGACGCCAACCTCACCGACGGCTGCCCCCTTGGGCGGCGTGAACTGGACGGTCACGGGAGCCTTCTGGTTGGTCAACGCGACCCGGGCCTCCTCGCCCGGCGCCGGTCGGACACCCGGGGTCAGGCCCAGGTACACCTCGTCGCGGGACCACCGACGCGCCTTGAGCACGACCACCCCGATGCCCAGGATGGTCAGCGCAGCCGTGAGCCCCACGCTGAGCGGATTCACCGGAACCACGTTGCCGACGTGGTAGCGCTTGGTGAAGCGCGGCTCGGCGCCGACGAACGTGCCGGCCGGGAAGCCGGCGACGATTTGGACGCCCTCCCCCGGTCGCAGGTCTGCTGCCGAGAACTGGGCGACGGCGCCGTCGGAGGTGGCCTCGCAGGGCTGGTCGTAGGCGCTGCCGGAGAAGCAGGCGACCCGCGTGACCCCGACGGGGCCGGTGATCCGCGCGGTCACCTGGTCGATGGGCACCACCCAGCCGGTGCCGATGACGTTCCAGTTGAACTCGTCCAGGCCGCTCGTCGCGTGCCGGGGCGCGATCAGGCCCCGCGCGGTGTAGTTGACGACGTAGGTCTGGGTGTCGCGCACCTCGGTGTTCTCACGTCCGATCCGGACGATCAGGTTCCCGTCCTCCCTGGACACCTGGGTGTCAGCGGGCGCACCCGAGGGACTGGACACCTCGCCGATCGTCATGTCGACCATCCGCCAGACGTCCGGGTCGCCCTCGACGCGCTGCTGCAGCGGGTAGTACAGGATGGGCCCGTGGCCGGCGGTGCCACCGAAGTGGAAGTCGAACTCGATGCGGACCTGGTTCGTCCCGTCGGCCGCGGCCGCGACCTGCACGTCGTAACGGGTGATCCGCCATTCGCGGGGGGTGTCGTCCTCGGCGTGGGCCACCGGCACGAGGCCAAGCGACAAGGCCAGGGTGGCGATGAGGACGGAGACGATTCGGCAGAGCCGACGCATGGAAGCTCCTAGTTTCGGGGTCACCTCAACCGTAACCCCCGCCGCCGACAAGCGCCCCCCGCCGTAGTCCCTCTCAGGGATGACCCGGGGGACGGGAATGCCGGAGGGGCCCGAACCGTTGGCACAGTCGTGGAGAAGCGACTGGGGATCATCGGGGCCGGCAAGGTGGGGACGGCGCTCGGACGCCTGGCCCTCCAGGCGGGGTGGGACGTCCTGGTCTCCGCCAGCCCCACCCGCCCCCTGCAGGGCTTGATCGTCGAGACCATGCTGCCGGGCGCGCACCTGCTGCCCGAGGCCGAGGTCGTCGCGGGAGCCGACATCGTCGTGCTGGCCGTCCCTCTGTCGAAGATCCACACCGTCGATCTGACGAGCCTCTCCGGCAAGGTCGTCGTCGACGCCATGAACCACTGGTACCCCGTCGATGGCGAGTTGCGCGGCGTCGCGCAGGCCCCCTCCAGCAGCGCTTGGGTGCAGTCGCTCAACCCCCAGATGCGGCTGGTGAAGTCCCTCAACCACCTCGGCTACCACGACATGGAGACGGACGCCCGTCCCGCGGGCCATCCCGAGCGCCGGGCCGTGGCCGCGGCGTCCGATGACGTCGAGGCGCGCGGGGCCGTCGCCGCCCTGTTGGACGCGCTGGGCTTCGACCCCGTCGAGCTGACGCTCGCCGACGGACGCCACCTCGAGGGGGACGGCCCCGTGTTCGGGCGCTGGGTCGACGTCGCCGGGCTTCGTGCGGCGGTGGAGCGCTCGAGGGCGAGGGCCGCGTAGCCTCTCCCCATGGACGTGCCCACGCTCGAGCGGCTTCCTGAGGACTTCACCCGTGTGCTCTGCGTGGTGGCCCACCCCGACGACATGGAGTACGGAGCCTCGGCGGCCGTCCGCCACTGGACGCGGCGGGGCGTCGAGGTCGCCTACCTGCTGCTGACCGGCGGCGAGGCGGGCATGAAGGCGAAGCCCGAGGTCGCCCGGGCGGTTCGTGCCCGCGAGCAGCGCGAGGCGTGCGACCTCGTGGGCGTGGCCGACCTGACGATCCTCCACCACCCCGACGGGATGCTCGTGCCGAACCTGGGCCTGCGCAGGGACATCGCCCGCGAGATCCGGCGGTTCCGACCGGACGCCGTCGTCACCGGCACCTGGGAGGTCGAGGTGCCGTGGGGGCTCAACCAGGCCGATCACCGAGCTGTTGGTCTGGCGACCCTGGACGCCTGCCGGGACGCCGACAACACCTGGGTGTTCCCCGAGTTGGCGGCCGACGAGCACCTGCCGAAGTGGGGACCGGCGTGGTTGCTGGTCACCGGAGCCGCTCAGCCCACCCACGGCGTCGAGGTGTCGGACGCCGACGTCGAGGCCTCCGTCGCCTCCCTGGCGGCCCACCAGGCCTACCTCGCGGACCTGCCCCAGCACCCGGACCCCGGGGACATGATCCCCGAGATGCTGCGGGTGGGCGGGCAGGCGCTGGGTGTGCCCCACGCGGTGTTGTTCCGCGCGTACGCGCTGCGCTGAGCTCAGGCCGTCGCGGCGACCACCTCGGTGCGCTCGCGGTCGTGACGGTCGGCGGAGCGCCGGTAGAACATCGCCAACAGCGCGCCGGAGAGGTTGTGCCAGATGGAGAAGATCGCACCGGGCAGGGCGGCCGCCGGGTTGAGGAACTGCGCGGCCAAGCCGGCGGCGAGGCCGGAGTTCTGCATGCCGACCTCGATGGACATCGTCCGCGCGACGCGCTCGGGCTGGCAGAACACCCGGCCGGCGAGGTAGCCGAGCAGGTAGCCGAATCCGTTGTGCAGCACGACGGCCACCAACACGATGAGGCCGGCGGAGACGACCTTGGCGGCCGAGCCGCCCACGACCGCCGCCACGACGCCCGAGATCGCGACCACGGACAGCCACGGCATGACCGGGAGGAGGGGCTCGATCACCTTCGGGAGCAGGAGGCGGACGACCAGCCCCCCGACGACCGGGATCAGGACGATCTGCAGGATGCTCAGGGCCATCGCCCCGCCGTCGATCGGCATGTACCGGCCGGCCAGCAGCAACGTGAGGGTCGGCGTCAGGATCGGGGCGAGGAGCGTCGACACCGAGGTCATCGTCACCGAGAGCGCCGTGTCGGCCTTCGACAGGTACGTGACGACGTTCGACGAGGTCCCACCCGGGGCACAGCCGACGAGGATGACGCCGGCCGCCAACTCCGGCGGCAGCTGGAGCAACCAGGCCACCAGGACGCCCACGAGGGGCATGATGACGTACTGCGCGACCACCCCGATGAGGATCGGCCAGGGGCGCGTCAGCACCAGCCGGAAGTCGGGGATGGTGAGCGTCAGGCCCATCCCGAACATGATGATCATCAACAACGTGTTGACGTGCGGGCCGAGCTGGCGGGCCACGAGGGCGTTGAAGAACCCGAAGAAGGCCGCGGCGAGGACGAGCAGGGGGAAGATCGTCACGGCCAGGGTGGCGCTGCGATCCTCACGTGACAGGGTGCGAGATTCTGCGTTCACCCAAAGATTATGCGGCGCATCTCATCACGTGAGATGTTCGTCTCGCATGATGACCTCAGCCGTAGCGGCCGTTGGTAGGGGACCCAGACCGCACTCCGGGGCGTTCGCCAAGAGGACGCCCATCGCCCGTACGTGGCCCTCCGGCAACGCCGGGAACCCGCCCTCGGGGAAGAACGCCGCCTCGGTGTTCTCACCGTCGGCGGGGTACGGCTCGCCGGAGACCCAGCGGCAACGGAACGTGTGGTTGATGTATTGCGACCGGTCGCCGTTGTCGTAGGTGACCATCGGGGAGACGTCCTGCCAGACGAGGCGCTCCACCTCGACGACGACGTCCGCCTCCTCCCAGGCCTCTCGGGCGGCTGCCTCGGCCGGGTGCTCGCCCGGATCGACGATGCCGGTCACGATGGACCACTCGCCGGTGTCGGCCCGGCGGACGAACAGCCACTCGGGCGTGCCGTCCGGGCCGGTGCGATGGATCCCTGCGGTGGCGCCGGAGAGCCACAGGGGGGTGGTTCCGATGTGCCGGCGCAGCTCCAGGATGAAGTCGGGCGTCGCCATGCTTCCCTTCCGCGGGCATGAGAGAGCCACCTACCAGATTCGAACTGGTGACCTACGCATTACGAGTGCGTTGCTCTACCAACTGAGCTAAGGTGGCGCGGCCGCGAGGACCGACGCCACACTCTAGCAACCTCGGGCCCGCAGCGTGAAACTGAGAAGATCAGGCGGCCGGAGTCTCCGAGCGCCGCGAGCGGAAGCCACGGTCCACCGACCATCCGCCCGCCCCGACCAGCAGGAACAGGGCACCAGCGGCGACGAGCAGCACCTCCAGCTCACCGGTGAACCCGGCATGCCCGGGGACGAAGGGACTCCACGGACCCCACAGCACGAACGCCAGCGTCGCCCCCGCCACGATCATCAGCCCGACGCCCGCCAGGCGGGTCAGGAGGCCGAAGACGAGGGCGATGGCGATGGCGACCTCGCCCGCCCCCAGCACGATGGCCAGGACGCTCGGGTAAGGCAGGATCGTGCCCTGGATCTGCTCGGTCGTGGCCGGCAGGTTGAGCAGGTGGTACAGCCCCCGGATGCCCACGATCGCAGCCACCGCGAGGCGGAGCAGGAACAGGCCCAGGGCACCGGCGAACTTGTCGGTGATGCGCTGGACGACGGTCACGGTCTCGGTACGCGTCGGCACCTCGGCGGCAGCGACGGCCCCGCCCGGGGTGGTGGTCGGCTGGGCGGCGTTGGTCACCGCGCGCGACGGGACGCCGTGCGGCTGCGGCGCGGGTTCGGGAGTCGGGGCAAGCGCCGCCAGGCGGGCCTCGCGACGGGCCGCGCGCTCGGCGATGAGACGCTCGCGCTCGGCGTCCGCCTGCGCGCGGGCCGCGTCCGCCCGCTCGTCATGCTCCTCGCGGAACAGCGGCTGGTCGCTGACGCGCTCCCCCTCGGTCACGGGGGCGGTGGCGTCCGCGCGCTGCTCGGCGCGGGCACGCTTGGGTTCGGCATCCCGGTCCGTGCGCGACGACTGGTCGTCGACTCCGTTGTTGCGGTTCTCGGCCATGGGAAGTCCTTTGCTGCAGGGGCGTACGTCCATGTCCATGCTCCCAAAGGCGCTCCCCGAAGCCCGGGAGCGACACTCACGCCGCGTGGAGGCTGATCATCAGTGACTCCATGGCCAGCAGGGGGGCCACATTGGTCTCGAGGGCCTCGCGGCACGCCAGGATCGCGTCGAGCTTCGCGATCGTCTGCTCGGGGTGGGTCCGGCGCGCGACGGTGGTGAGGTCGACGGCGAGGTCGGCGTTGATGAGCCGCTGGGTCGCCTTCGTCTGCAGGGCGAAGACGTCGCGGTAGTAGCCGGTCAATTCGGTCAGGACGCGGTCCAGCGCGTCTCGCTGAAGGCGCTTGGCCCGCGCCTTCTGCTGCTCCTCCAGGTCACGGAGGGCCGCCTGGGCATACCGCGGGCGCGCGCCCTTGGTGGTCATGCCGAGCGCCTCGGAGAGTTCGGTGCGCTCCTTCGCATCCAGCACCTCGGTCGCCGAGGTCGCCTCCTCGGACGCCGCGGCGACCAGGTTGGCGGCCGCCTGGAGGCAGGCGCCGAGCGTGGTCAACTGGGCCGGGATGTGCAGGATCTCGCTGCGCCGGCGACGCGCGTCCTCGTTGCGGGCGATCGCACGGGCCCGCCCGATGTGCCCTTGGGCCACCCGGGCGGCGTGCGCCGCCATCTCGCTCGGGACGCCGTCGCGCTGCTCGAGCAACTGGGTGATCGCCGACTCGCTGGGCGTGGCGAGTTCGACCCGGCGGCTGCGGGACCGGATGGTGATGATCACGTCCTCGGGCGTGGGGGCGCAGAGCAGCCAGACGGTGCGCGGCGCGGGCTCCTCGATCGCCTTGAGCAGGGCATCCGCCCCGCGCTCGGTGACGCGGTCGGCGTCCTCCACCACCAATACTTGGCGACCGCCGAGCGTGGGCGACATCGCGGCACGCCGGACCAGGTCGCGCACCTCGTCGACGCCGATGGACAACTGCTCGGTGCGGACGAGGGTGACGTCGGGGTGGGCCCCCGACAGCGCCGTCCGGCAGGCGTTGCACTCCCCACAGCCCCCTTGCTTGCACTGGAGGGCGGCGGCGAAGGCGCGCGCTGCGTTCGAGCGGCCGGAACCGGGCGGGCCGGTGATGAGCCAGGCGTGCGTCATCGCGTGCCGCTCCCCCGTGACCGCTCGGCGCAGCACCTCGACGGCGCGGTCCTGTCCGACGAGGTCGGCCCAGACTCCGGAGCCGACGGGTGGTGAGGTGGTCACTCCCCCAGCCTGTCGCGTCCGGCTGACACTTCGTCGGTCCCGGGCTCCCGCTCGGGGTCGAAGAGGGCGGAGAGGAGCCCGCGGCGTCCGACCTCGGCCTCGCCCTCGCCCCGGTCGAGCAGCGCGGCCACCCGCTCGCGCACGTGCGCGGCGATGGTCTGGACGGACTGACGGGCCGGCAGCACGAGGTAGCGCTCGGGCTGTCGTTCGGCGAGTTCGAGGAAGCCCGCGCGGACCCGTTCGTGGAACGCCGCGCCGGCAGACTCCATCCGGTCGTGCTCGTCGATGGCTCCCAGCCCGGTCTCGGGAGCGAGATCGAGGAGCACCGTGAGGTCGGGACGCAGGTCGTCCGTGCCCCACCAGTTGATGCGCTCCACCTCGTGCACGTCGAGGACGCGGCCGGCGCCCTGGTAGGCGAGCGTGGAGTCGACGTAGCGGTCGCACACGACGACCGCGCCCCGCTCGAGGGCGGGCCGGACGATGGAGTGGACGTGTTGGGCCTTGTCCGCCGCGAACAGCAGGGCCTCCGCGCGGGGGGCGAGGTTCTCGGTGGTACGGCTCAGCAGGATCTGGCGGATCTGGGCGTTGACCGGGCCGTCACCGGGCTCGAAGGTGCGGACCACCTCGCGCCCCTGCTCGGTGAGCCAGTCGGCCAGCAGGGCCGCCTGGGTCGACTTGCCGACGCCGTCGCCGCCCTCGAACACCACGAAGATCCCCTGCACGGTGCTCATCCTAGGTGGAGGCAGGTGAGGGGGGCTGGAATGGAGGGGCTGCCAAAAGTGTTCTCCTCTGAGAACCTTGTCGGGGACAGACCACGACGACTGTGAACGGAAGGAATCAACGATGAACCACTCCCGCACCAGCGGCGGCGCGCCGGTTGAGAGCGACGCCCACTCCCTGAGCATCGGATCCGACGGCCCCCTGCTCCTCCACGACGTCCACCTCGTCGAGACGCTCGCGCACTTCAACCGCGAGAACGTCGTCGAGCGGCGCCCCCACGCCAAGGGCGCCGGCGCCTTCGGCACGTTCACGGTGACGCAGGACGTGTCGCAGTGGACGAAGGCCGCCGTCTTCCAGCCCGGCACCCGGACCAAGACCCTCCTGCGCTTCTCCACCGTCGCCGGCGAGCTGGGCTCGCCCGACACCTGGCGCGACGTCCGCGGCTTCTCGCTGCGCCACTACACGACCGAGGGCAACCTCGACATCGTCGGCAACAACACGCCGATCTTCTTCCTCCGCGACCCGATGAAGTTCCCCCACTTCATCCGTTCGCAGAAGCGCCTCGCCAGCAACGGCCTCCGCGACGCCGACATGCAGTGGGACTTCTGGACCCTGTCCCCCGAGTCGGCCCACCAGGTCACCTATCTCATGGGTGATCGCGGCCTGCCCAGGACGTGGCGCAACATGAACGGCTACGGCTCCCACACCTACCAGTGGGTCAACGCGTCCGGCGAGCGCTTCTGGGTGAAGTTCCATTACCACACGCAGCAGGGCATGGAGTTCCTCTCCAGCGAGGAGGCCACGCGCCTGGCCGGTGAGGACGCCGAGTTCCACCGTCGCGACCTCTGGGACGCCATCGAGCGCGGCGATTTCCCGAAGTGGACGCTGTCGGTCCAGGTCATGCCGTACGAGGAGGCCAAGACCTACCGGTTCAACCCGTTCGACCTCACCAAGGTCTGGCCGCACGCCGACTACCCGCTGCACGAGGTCGGCGTCCTGGAACTCAACAAGAACCCGGACAACTTCTTCGCCCAGATCGAGCAGGCGGCCTTCGCGCCGTCGAACATGGTTCCGGGCATGGGGGTCTCCCCCGACAAGATGCTCCTCGGTCGCGTGTTCGCCTACGCGGACGCCCAGCGCTACCGCATCGGCCCGAACTTCCACCAGCTCCCGGTGAACCAGCCCCAGGGCGTCGAGGGCGGATTCGAGGCCGTGAACCAGTGGATGTTCGACGGCAACCAGGCGTACCACCACTCCGGCGGCGCCCCCGTGTACGCCCCGAACTCGTTGGGCCGTGGGTACAGCGACTGGCAGGGCACCATCGCCGAGGGCTGGGAGGCCGACGGCGAGATGGTCCGCCAGGCGTACGCGCTGCACGCCGAGGACGACGACTTCGGCCAGGCCGGCACGATGGTCCGCGAGGTGTTCGACGATGCGGCCCGTGACCGCCTCGTCGAGACCCTGACCGGTGCGCTGTCGGGCATCCGGCGCCGCGAGGTCCTCGAGCGGGCGTTCTGGTACTGGAAGTCGGTCGACGAGGGCATCGGCTCCCGCGTCGAGCAGGCCGTCCTGGCCGGCCGGGACGACCTCGTCGCCCCCGGGATGGGCGCCGAGAACGCCTGATCTTCTCCAGCTGAGGGGCCGGCCCGACGGGGCCGGCCCCTTCTTGCTTGTTCCTGAGGCGCGCAGCGTGGGCCGTGCGTGCTGGGGCACGGCTGGCGCCTCATCACGATGGCCATCCCTCAACCCGCTCGAGCCGGCCGCGTGCGAGGGAGTGATTGGATGGACGCCGTGAGCGTGCGTCCCAGCCCCCAGCCCGACTTCTTCGTGGTGTCGATCACCCTGCGCAACACGCGCGGGGACCTCTTGCTGGTACGGAAGCAGGGCACGGAGCGGTTCATGCTGCCCGGGGGCAAGGTGGAGCCGGGTGAGACCCACCTGGCCGCGATCGTGCGCGAGGTGGCCGAGGAGGTGTCGCTCACCCTCGAGGCCACGTCGGTGTCGTTGCTGGGGCACTGGACGGCCGGTGCCGCCAACGAGCCCGGGCTGGTCATCGCGTCCGATGTGTTCACCGCGCCGCTGCCGGGGCGACCGGAGGCGTCCGCTGAGATCGAGGAGTTGCGGTGGCTACCCATCGACGACGGGTTCGACTACGACTCGGACGCCTCACTCTCACCGATGCTGACCGAGCACGTCATCCCGGCCCTGCTGGTCCGTCAGGTGTAGGACGGCGCCGCCGGGGCGCCGGGAACCTGGAAGGCGGCCTCGTCGACGTAGCACCACCACCAGTCCTCGCCCGGTTCGAAGGAGCGGATGAGCGGGTGCGACGTCGCGTGGAAGTGCGCCGTGGCGTGCCTGTTCGGCGAGTTGTCGCAACACCCGACGTGCCCGCACTCGAGGCAGAGGCGCAGGTGCACCCAGCTGTCGCCGGTCCTCAGGCAGTCCTCGCAGCCGTTGGCGGACGGCGTCGGTGCCGGATCCGCTCCCTCGACGTGGTCGCACGGCTCGTTCATGGCAGTCCCTTCTCGTGGCGTTGTCGGCACGGTACTGCGCGCGCGTTCGTGGAGACATTGTCGGTGGTGTCCTGGCGCAGAATTGTCACCGATGTCCTGACACAGAACTGTCACCGATCTCCTGACACAAACAGTGAGGCGTCCCTACGTTCATGAATTGTCGGGGCGGGTCAATAGAGTGCTTGTATGAATAATTCATTGCAGCTGGACGGCGTGGCCGACGCCTTGGGGGTGATCGACGAGGGCCTGCGCATGGTGATCGCCGGCGAGGTCGCCCAGGTGCTCGGCATCGCTGCCGCCTGTGATCTCCACCGGGTCGACGAGTCGGTCGTCGTGGCCGGGGCGGAACGATGGGTCTCCGGCGGTGCCGATGGCACCCCGCACCTCGGCGAGTTTCTGGCGGGCGAGTTGGGCGCGGTCCTGGGCGTGTCGCGGGCGAGCGCGATGGGCAGGATCGCCGCGGTGTTGAACGTGCGCCACCGCCATCCCACCTTGTGGGCTGCCGTGTGCGCTGGCGACATCCGTTTCCACGAGGCCGCCCGCGTCGCCGACGCCTGCGTGACGGCCGGCCTGGACGCCGCCGCGTGCCTGCTCGTGGATGGTCATTGTGCCGTCGCGCTGCGGCTGCAGCCGTGGTCGCGGGTGCGCGGACAGATCGACCGCTGGATCCTGCTCGCCGACCCGGCCCTGGCGGCTGAACGTGCCGCCAGCGCCGCGAGAGACGTGCGTGTCGGGGTCGGGGAGATCCGCGATGGTCACGTTGACCTGTGGGGCCGTTTGGACGCCGGCGACGGTGTCGCGTTCGACCACGCCCTGTCCGCCATCGCGAAGACCCTCGACTCCGATGTGAGCATGGACGCACGGCGGGCCGCCGCGGTCGGCATCCTCGCCCGCAACGCCTTGGGGCAGTCGGAGTTGCCGCGGCCGGCCGAGCTGGTCGTGCGCGTGGACGCGACCGCCGCCGATGGCGACCTGGTGCTGGATGACGCGGCCACGGTCGCCGGCTGGGGAGCCATCCTGACCGAGCGGCTCGGCGATGTGCTGGCCGGCTGCCGCGTGGTGGTCCGCCCCGTCCTGGACGCGCGTCGGTTGTCGGCCCGTGATTCGTACCAGATGCACGACAGCATGCGACGCGTGCTGAACGAGCGGTGGGGCGTGGACGCCTTCCCCCACGGCAGCCGCAGCGCGGCCTCGTGCCAGTCCGATCACACGATCCCGTTCGACCACGAGCTTGGGCCCGGTGCCGGGCAAACGCACCCGGACGCCATGGCGCCGCTGTCGAGCTTCACGCACCGCATGAAGACCCACGGCGGGTGGGGCTGCGAGCAACCCGTGCCGGGCCTGCTCATATGGACCTCACCACACGGGTGGACCTTCGCGGTCACCCCAGCCGGAACCATCCGGATCGGCCGGCCCGAACCCAGCGAGCACGCTTGGTGGCGGCGAGAACCACCTGACTGGGCGGAACCGGACATGGCACCGGGCACGCCGCCCGATGCTGCTCGCCCCGATCCAGGACCTGCACAGCCACCGCTGGCGCTGGCGTACGCCCTCATGGCCTGAGGGGCGCCTCCCAGTCGAGATCCCCAACCATCACACCCCAGCCCTCCGGCACGCCGCCGAGAGGGCCGGCGGTGCGCGCGAGGCGTCCCGCACAACGCAAGGGGTGCCCCGCGGCTGGCAGGGCGCCCCTCGGCTGTGGCGTGTTGAAAGGATCAGGCGTTCACGACCGCGCGCTCGCCGAGGTCCGACTCGACGGCCGGCTCGTCCTTCTTGAAGTAGTCGTGGATGAGCGCGAAGTTCTCCTCGACCACCGTGACGATGAAGTCGATCACAGCACCCCTCCGCTCACTTCTTGGGTGCTGCTGCCTTCTTCGCGGGCGCCTTGCGCGTGGTCGTGGTCGTCCGACGCGTGGCGGTCTTCTTCGGGGCGGGCCCCTTGGCGCGCTTCTCGGCGAGCAGTTCGGCGGCCCGCTCGGGGGTGACCTCCTCGATCGAATCCCCCTTGCGCAGGGTCGCGTTGGTCTCGCCGTCGGTGACGTACGGCCCGAACCGACCGTCCTTCACGACGATCGGCTTGCCGGACACCGGGTCCGCGCCGAGTTCCTTCAACGGTGCAGCGGCGGCACGACCGCGCCCGCGGGTCTTCGGCTGCGCGAAGATCGCGGTGGCCTCCTCCAGCGTGACCGTGAAGAGCTGGTCCTCGTTCTCCAGGGAGCGCGAGTCGGTGCCCTTCTTGAGGTAGGGCCCGTAGCGGCCGTTCTGGGCGGTGACGTCCTCGCCGTCGATCTGGCCCACGACGCGCGGCAGGCTCATGAGCTGCAGCGCCTGCTCCAGGGTCACGGTCTCCAGCGACATCTCCTTGAACAGGGACGCCGTCCGCGGCTTCGCCGACTTCGGCGACCCCTCGGGCAGCACCTCGGTGACGTAGGGCCCGAACCGTCCGTTCTTGGCGACGACCGGGTTGCCGGTCGCCTCGTCCACGCCGAGCTCGCGCTCCATGCCGGCGGGCGTGGCGAGCAGCTCCCGGGCCTTGTCCAGCGTCAGCTCGTCCGGGGGCAGGTCCTCCTCGACGTTCGCGCGGTTGCCCTCGGCGTCCTCAACATAGGTGCCGTAGCGGCCCACGCGGACGACGACGTCCGAGTCGTCCCCGCCGACGGGGTAGAAGGTCGACAGGGCGCGGGCGTCGATCTCGCCCAGGTCGTTGACCAGCGACTCGAGCCCCTCGCGGCCGTCGCCGCCGAAGTAGAAGTTCTTCAGCGTCTGGACCCGATCGGCGTTGCCCTTGGCGATCTCGTCGAGGATGTCCTCCATGCCGGCGGTGAACTGGTAGTCCACGAGGTCGCCGAAGTGCTCCTCCAACAGGCGCGTGACGGCGAACGCGAGCCAGGTCGGCACGAGCGCCGACCCCTTCTTGAACACGTAGTCGCGCGCGGTGATCGTCCGGATGATGGACGCGTACGTCGACGGCCGGCCGATCTCGAGCTCCTCGAGCTTGGCGACGAGCGACGGCTCCGTGTAGCGGGCCGGCGGACGCGTGGCGTGCTCCTCGGCCTCGACCCCGGCGACGGCCAGGGTCTCGCCGGCCTTCACGGCGGGCAGGTTCGCGGTCGCGTCGTCCGCCTCACCCTCGTCGTGGGCCTCGACGTACGCCTTGAGGAACCCGGGGAACGTGATCGTCCGGCCGGACGCCGTGAGCCCGGCGCGGTCGAGCTGCCGCAGCTCACCGGTGGTGGCGTCCGCGACCTCGACGGCGGACGCCGGCGTGGCGGTCATGCTGATGGTGACGGTCTGGCCCTCGGCGTCCTTCATCTGCGAGGCGACGGTGCGCTTCCAGATGAGGTCGTACAGACGGAACTCGTCGCCGCGCAGGCCCGTCGCCTGCGGCGTCCGGAAGTGGTCGCCCGCCGGCCGGATCGCCTCGTGCGCCTCCTGGGCGTTCTTCACCTTGGACGAGTAGGTGCGCGGCTTGTCGGGCACGTAATTGGCGCCGTACAGCTCCTTGACCTGGTGACGGGCCGACGCGATCGCGGAGGCCGACAGGGTCACCGAGTCCGTACGCATGTAGGTGATGAATCCGCCCTCGTACAGCGACTGGGCGACCGACATGGTGCGCTGGGCCGTGAAGCCGAGCTTGCGTCCCGCGTCCTGCTGCAGCGTCGTGGTGCGGAACGGCGGGTACGGACGCCGCGTGTACGGCTTGGCCTCCACGGCATCGACGACGACCGAACCGCCGGTGAGGGCGTCCGCCAGCGCCCGGGCGCCGACGAGGTCGAGGTGGAGGGTGTTCCTGGCGGTCAGCTTGCCGCCGGAATCGAAGTCGCGACCCGACGCGACCTTGAGCCCGGCCGCGGTCGCGACACGCGCGGTGAAGGCGTCGGGCTCGTGGCCCTGGGCGTCCAGGGTGACCTCGAGATCGGCGTAGCTCGCCGAGCGGAAGGCCATGCGCTCGCGCTCCTTGTCGACGACCAGGCGCGTCGCGACCGACTGCACGCGGCCCGCGGACAGGCGTGGCATGACCTTCTTCCACAGCACGGGGCTGACCTCGTAGCCGTAGAGGCGGTCGAGGATCCGTCGGGTCTCCTGCGCGTCGACCAGGTCGGTGTCGAGCGCCCGCGGCTCGGCGACCGCGGCCCGGATGGCCTCCGGAGTGATCTCGTGGAACTCCATGCGCTTGACCGGCACCGTGGGCTTGAGCTCCTGCAACAGGTGCCATGCGATGGCCTCGCCCTCGCGATCACCATCGGTTGCGAGGTAGAGCTCGTCGACGCCCTTCAGCGCATCCTTCAGCTTGCGGATCGTGGCCTTCTTGTCGGCCTGCACCACGTACAGCGGCTCGAAGTCGTTGTCGATGTTGACGCCGGTGCGCGCCCACTTCTCACCCTTGTACTTCGCCGGCACCTCGGCGGCACCGGTGGGCAGGTCGCGGACGTGGCCGATCGACGCCTCGACGACGTACCCCTCGCCGAGGTACTGGGCAATGCTGCGCACCTTGCCGGGGGACTCGACGATCACGAGTCGGCGCTTGGTGTCTGTGGCCACGATCTGCTCTCTGGGATTGCTGGAATGCCCGAGGGTACGCCCTTGGACTAGTCGGGATGGTAGCGCCTCCCGACAACATGGACGCTGCCGGGTTGCCTTGACCGTCTCCTAGACTGCATCCGTGACTGCCCCCTGGCCTCCTCCGCGCCCCCGTCCGGTGTCGCGTCCGCCCTCACTGGTGCTGGTGATGCTCGGAGTGGTGCTCGCCATGGTGTCGCAGTTCGGCACGGCCTTCGCCGTGGTCGGGGCCACCACCACCTGGGCGGAACGCCTGGAGCCGGCACCCCCGCAGTCCACCCTCGCGCCGGTCCCCCAGGCCACGCCCGGTGAGGACGCCTCCCCGTCCGCGACGCCCCCAGCATCCGCTCGCCCCCTCCCGGAGCAGTCGGTGGGCCCGGTCGTGGTGACCGAGGACGTGAGGCGCGGCGTCGTGCTCATCTCGGGGCAGACACCCAACGAGGGTGTGGCAGGCACGGGCATGGTGTTGAGCGAGGACGGCCAGATCCTGACGAACTATCACGTGGTCCGCTCGACGGAGTCGATCACGGTGACCATCGCCAGCAGCGGGCGCCGCTACACCGCGACGATGGTCGGACGCGACGCCACGAAGGATGTCGCCCTGCTCCAGCTCGACGCCGCCAGCAACGTGGAACCGGTCACCCTCGACGCCGACGACGTGCGGGTCGGCGACATTGTGGTGGCCGCCGGCAACGCCAACGGCCAGGGGTTCGTCACGGCGCACCGTGGCAACATCCTCGCCCTGGGGCGCTCCATCAACGTCCGCGGCGCCAACGAGAACGACCCGCCCCAGCGCCTGAACGGCCTGATCGAGACCAACGCGCCCGCGTGGCCCGGCGACTCCGGTGGCCCCATGTTCGACGCGGAGGGCGAGGTGCTCGGCATGACCACGGCCGGCAGCAGTCCCTCGGAGGGCAACACCGACGAGGAGAAGCAGGTCTACGCCGTCCCGATCGAGGAGGCGATGGCCGTCGTCGACAAGATCAATCGGGGCGACGAGTCGGGCACGGTCGTGATCGGCCCGAAGGCGTACCTGGGCATCATCGCCGAGCAGGACGACTCGTCCGGGGTGCGCGTTCGCAGCGTGCTCGAGGACTCCCCCGCCATCCGCACGGGCCTCAAGGCCGGTGACCTCATCCTCTCCCTGGACGGCGAGCGCGTCGCGACGCGCTCCGAACTGTCCGACGTGCTCGACACGATCGAGCCGGGCTCGACGACCACCATCACGTGGGAGACGACGGCCGGGCGCGAGCGGTCGGCCGACATCACGGTCGCCGCGAACCCGCTGAACTGACTCACACCCGGGCTTGGGGCAACCCACAGCGGACCCACAGGATCGCGGGCTCGACTGGGGTCATGAACAAGCCGCTCCTCATCGCCACCACGCTGGCCGCGAACGTGGCCCTCATCGCCACCGTCCCCACCGTGGTGGAGGACTTCCGCGCCCCGCTCGACCCCACCACCGGGGTCGTGCTGATCACGACGTCCACGCCGGGCGGCGAGGCGGCGGGGTCGGGCATGGTGCTCACGGCGGACGGCCAGGTCCTGACGAACTACCACGTGGTGGAGGGCTCCACCGAGGTCCTGGTCGAGGTCCCGTCGACCGGGCGCACCTACACCGGGACCGTCGTCGGCCACGACGCGAGCGCCGACGTCGCGCTGCTGCAGTTGGCGGACGCCTCGGCCCTGGCCACGATCACCCCCGACCGGGACCCGGTGTCCGTGGGGGACGCCGTCACCGCGATCGGCAACGCGTCGGGCGGCGGGGAACTGGTGAAGGCCGAGGGTCGGGTGACCGCGCTGTCCCAGGACGTCACGGTGGGCAAGGAGACCGGAGGGTCCGAGACGCTGCAGGGCGTCATCGAGACGACGGCCGCCGCAGTCCCTGGCGACTCGGGCGGTGCGATGGTGGACGCCGAGGGCGAGGTGCTCGGCATGACCACCGCCGGCTCGCAGCGGGTGACCCGCACGCCGGGCGGCGTCCGGGGCGGTGCCGCGGGGGCTCCGGTGACCACCGCGAGCTACGCGGTCCCGATCGAGGACGCCCTCGCGGTGGTCGAGCGGATCCGGTCGGGGCAGGAGGACGGCTCGGTCCAGGTCGGCCCGCGCGCCCACCTCGGGGTGGGTGTGGTGGGTGCCTCGGGTCTCGTCGTCGGATCCGTCGTGGTGGACGGACCGGCGGCAGCCGCGGGCGTCACCGAGGGATCGCTCATCACCGGCATCGACGGCAGGGCCGTGACCACGCACGACGAACTCGCGTCGGTGCTGGCGAGCCTGGAGCCCGGCCAGTCGGTCGACCTGGCGTGGACCGACGCCCGGGGCGTCCGGCACACGGAGGCGGTCACGCTGGGCAGCAGCCCGCTCAACTGAGCAGGTAACCCTGGCGGACCAGCTCGCGGAGTCGCGGGGTGAGGTCCTCGGCCAAAGATGACTCCCCGACCTCCAGGATGTTGGCGACGGCGGCGATGAGCTGACCCGCGGTGAGGTCACCGTCGCAGGCACCCAGGACGGCACCGAGCGCGGTGTCGACCTCGACCGCCCGACCGAAGCCGTACCGCTGGCGGTACACGATGTGCTCGGGATCCTCCGCACCGGGGCGGCCGAGCGTCTCGACGTCGATGCGGTCGTCGAGGCGCCAGGCCGTGGCGAGCAGGGCCTCGTCCGGGACGTCGGCGGCGGCCACGCCGGACTGGTGGGCGGCGAAGGCCTCCCCCAGTGGCTGATGGACCGCGTGCGGCCACTCCTCCACCACGACGTCGGGGGTGGGGCGTCCCGCCTTGTGCAGCATCATCCACCCCATGCCGACGCCCGTGATGCCGAGGGAGTCGAAGTACTCGAGCCACTGCCGGTAGCGCGGTGCGTACTCGTCGGTGCCGATCCATCCGGCGTCGTTGAGCCACAGCTCGATGTACTCGTACGGGTCCAGGAATTCGCGTTGGAGCACGAGGGCGTCGCAACCGGTCGGCTCGATCCAGCCGCGCACCCGCTCCTCCCACGGCTCCTCGGCGGTGCTCGCCCAGTTGCCCAGCACCTGCAGGGTTCCGCCGGGTGCGAGTCGGTCGGCGCCCTCGACGACGACCCTCCGGACGAGGTCATCGGCGCTGAACAGCCCCTCGCGGTAGACCAGGCGTTCCCCGATGGGCGGGCTCATCACGTACGGGGGGTTGGTCACGATCAGGTCGAACGACTCGTCGGCCACCGGCTCGTAGAGCGATCCCTCGCGGACGTCGAGCTCGAGCCCGTTCAACCCGGCGGTGAGGCGCGCCATCGCGACCGCGCGGGGGTTGAGGTCCGTCGCGACCACGTGGTCGGCGTGCCCGGCGAGCAGCAGGCTCTGGACCCCACAACCCGTCCCGAGGTCGAGCGCTCGTGCGACGGGTCGGCGGATCGTCATCTGTGCCAACGTCGTCGAGGCCGGGGAGGCCCCCAGCACGAAGTCGGGCCGGGACCGCCCGAGGCGCCCGTCCAGGATCGGGATGAGGTCACCGGTGATCCAGCCGTCGAAGTCCACGCCCGCGCCCGCCGCCGCGTAGGGGCGGATCTCCAGGGCGGCACGCACCCCGTCCGCCGTGGAGGTCACGATCCCGGCGTCCTCGAGCGGCGCGAGGTCGCCGAGGGCCGCGCCCGCGGCGTCCGGTGTGAGGGTGTCGTGCAGCAGGAACAGCCGGACCAGCGACGCCTGCGCGTCGTCCGCGTCGCCGAGGGCGTCGCGCGCGGCGAAGGTGGTGTTGCGGGCCAGCGCGTCCGTCGCCTCGGGGCCGAGCCGGTCGGTGGTGTCGGCGAAGGTGTAGGCGGCTTCGCGCAGGCGGTCGGCGAGGGCTGCGGCATCGGTACGGCTGAGCATGGGTCCCAGCCTGTCATGCCGGACTGTCATGCCGGACCGTCATGCCGGACTGTCAGGGCGCCGCCGTAGGCTGGAGAGCCGGGAGGAGGTGGCGAGGAATGGGTGAGTCGGTGCTGGTCCGGGGTGGCCGGGTCGTCGCGTTGGGCGAGGGCGAGGCGACGCTTGCGGACGTCCGCGTTCGCGACGGCGTGATCGCCGAGGTCGGGCCCGGCCTCGTGGCCCGGGGCGAACGGGTGGTGGACGCCGCGGGTGCGTGGCTCATCCCCGGGCTGTGGGACGCCCACGTGCACTTCGCCCAGTACGTGCGCGCCTCGACCTGGGTCGATGTCGCCGGTTCGCGCGGTCCCGAGGAGGTCTGCGCGCGCATGGCCGACGCCTTGGCCGGACGCCCCGACGACGGCCGCGCGGTGGTCGGGTTCGGGTACCGCTCCGCGCCGTGGTCGCGCGTCGGCACCGTCGCCGAGCTGGACGCCGTGGGCGGCAGTCGGCCCGTCGTGGTGATCGCGGGGGACGCCCACAACGGCTGGTTGAACTCCGCGGCGCTGGACGCCTTCGGGCTGCCGCCGCGCGAGGGTCCGCTGGTGGAGAACGAGTGGTTCGCCGTGTTCGGACGCCTCGACGACCTGCCCGGCGTGGCGCCGACCCCTGAGCAGGAGGACGCGGTCGCCGCCGGGTTCGCCGCCCGCGGCCTGGTGGGGATCGTCGACCTGGAGTTCGACGCGCCGTTCCGGGCGTGGCCGGTCCGGGTCGGGCGTGGAGTGCGGTCCCTGCGCGTCCGGGCGGGCGTCTACCCGCACCAACTGGACGACGTGGTCGCCCGGGGCTGGCGCACGGGCGACCCCCTGCCCGGTGGGGAGGGGCTCGTGACCATGGGCCCCCTGAAGGTCATCGCGGACGGCTCGATGGGCACCCGCACCGCGTGGTGCTGCGCCCCCTACTGCGACGCCACCCCCGGCGACCCGCACCCGTATGGCACCCCCAACCAGACGACCGGGCAACTCCACGCCCTCTTCTCCCGCGCCGTGGCCGCCGGGCTGTCGGTCGCCGCCCACGCGATCGGCGACCGGGCGAACCAGGAGGTCCTGGAGGCCTTCGCCGCGACGGGGGCGTCCGGCTCGGTGGAGCACGCGCAGCTCCTGCGCCGCGAGGACGTCCCCGGCTTCGCACGACTCCGGCTCACCGCGAGCATGCAACCGCACCACCTCGTCGCCGACCGCGACCCGGCCGGCGTGCTGTGGGCCGACCGCACCGACCGGCTGTTCCTGACCCGGTCCCTGCTGCGGTCGGGCGCCACCCTCGCGCTCGGGTCGGACGCCCCGGTGTCCCCACCCGACCCCTGGCTGGCGATCGCCACGGCCGTGCACCGCTCCGGCGACGGGCGTCCGGGCTGGCACCCCGAGGAGTCGCTCACCCCTCGCGAGGCGCTGGCGGCCTCGGTCGACGGCAGGCGGATCGTCCCCGGGGGTCCGGGCGACCTGGTCGTGCTCGGTGCCGACCCGGTGTGGGAATCCGACGATCCCGCCGCGACCGCAGCCCACCTGCGCGCGATGCCCGTCCGCGCCACGGTCTGCGCGGGCGGGGTCACCCGCGAGGAGGTCTGAGTGGCCCTCCCCGACTGGCTCGCGACCGAGGAGAAGGTCGCCCACGTCCACCACCGACCGGCGCGTCCGGGCCGGGTGGTCGACTGGCCCGCCTGGGTGTCGGCCCCGGTGCGGGCCGCCTTCGCCGCGCGCGGCATCGACCGGCCCTGGGCGCACCAGGTGGCCGCCGCCCAGGCTGCTTTCGACGGTCACCATGTCGCGATCGCGACGGGGACGGCGTCCGGCAAGTCGCTCGCCTTCCTGCTCCCGGTGCTCGCGGCGGGCCTGGACGGCCACGTCCCCCCGGGCACCCGCCCGGCGCGGGCCCGGGGCACGGCGTCCGGGTTGCGCCTCGCGGCCCGTCCGACGGCCCTCTACCTCGCCCCGACGAAGGCGTTGGCGCACGACCAGGTGCGTTCGGCCGCCGGGCTCGACCTGCCGGGGTGGCGCGTGAGTGCCCTGGACGGCGACTCCGACCCCGACGAGCGCCGGTTCGCCCGGGAGTTCGCCTCCTTCGTGCTCACGAACCCCGACATGCTGCACCGCTCGATCCTGCCCAACCACACCCGGTACGCCCGGCTGCTCGGCGGGCTGACCCACGTGGTCGTGGACGAGGCCCACCGCTACAAGGGCGTGTTCGGGGCGCACGTGTCGGCGGTCCTGCGCCGCCTGCGACGGCTCGCGCACCACTACGGGGCCGACCCCGTGTTCGTCTGCGCGTCGGCCACCATCAGCGAACCGGACGCCGTGGCCGCCGCCCTGATCGGCGCCGACCACGTGGTGCCCGTGACCGACGACGCCTCCCCCGCACCGGCCCTCGACGTCGTCCTCCTGCAACCCACCCCGACCCTCACCGAGACCACCGCCAAGCTGCTCGCGGCCTTCACCCGCGACGGGCAGGCCATCGCCTTCACGACGTCCCGCATCCAGGCCGAGCTCGTGGCCCTCCGGGCCCGCGAGCTGTCCACCGGAGCGATCGCCGCCTACCGCGGGGGCTACCTCGCCGAGGACCGCCGCGAGCTCGAGGCCGCCCTGTCGAACGGGCGGCTGCGCGGGGTGGCCTCCACCAACGCGCTCGAGCTGGGCATCGACATCGCCGGCATGGACGCCGTGGTGACGGCCGGGTTCCCCGGCACCCTGGCGGCCTTCTGGCAGCAGGTCGGCCGGGCCGGACGCGCCGGGCGCGACGCGATCGCCGTCCTCGCAGCGCGGGAGGATCCCCTCGACGCCTACCTCGTCGAGCACCCCGAACTGGTGTTCGACCGGCCGGTCGAGCGGACGGTCGTGCCGGTCGACAACGCCTTCGTGTTGGGGCCCCACCTGTGCGCCGCCGCCCAGGAACGCCCCCTGACCGAGGACGACGCCCGCTGGTTCGGGCCCACGACCGTGAGCCTCGCCGAGCGGCTCACGGCGCAGGGAGCCCTGCGTAGGCGTCCGATGGGGTGGTTCTGGACGCACGCCGCCCGGGCGGTCGACTCGATCGACCTGCGGTCGCTGCAGGGCAAGGCCGTCGAGGTGGTCGACGGCGCGACCGGACGCGTGATCGGGCAGGTGGATCCGTCCGCTGCCGACCGGACCCTGCACCCCGAGTCCGTGTACGTCCACCAGGGCGAGACGTGGTTCGTCGACGAGCTCGACCTCGACGACCGGGTGGCCGTCGTCCACCGGGCCGACCCGCTGTGGTTCACCCAGGCGCAGTCCACGGCTGGCGTCCGGATCGTGGCCACCTCGGCCTCGCGACCGCTCGGCCTCGGCGAGGTGCACGTCGGCACCATCGAGCTGTCGAACCAGGTCGTCTCGTACCTGCGGCGCGACTCCGAGACGGGCGACGTGTGGGACTGCACGCCGCTGGACTTCCCCGAGCGCCGCATGGTCACCCGCGCGACGTGGTGGACGCTCCCGGACCGGGTGCTCGCGGCACTGGACGAACTCGTCCCGGGACCGATCACGGCCCTCGACCTGGCCGGCGCGGTGCACGCGGCGGAGCACTGCGCCATCGGCCTGCTGCCCGCCTTCGTGCCGTCGGACCGGTGGGACATCGGCGGCCTGTCCACCGTCCTGCACCCCGACACCGGCCGGCTCACGGTGTTCGTGCACGACGGACTGCCCGGTGGCTCGGGCATCGCCGACCGCGGCTTCGATCTGGCCGAGCCGTGGTGGACGGCGACGCTCGCCCGGCTGCTGACCTGCCCCTGCGAGGAGGGCTGCCCCGCCTGCGTCGTGTCGCCGAAGTGCGGCAACGGCAACCAGCCGCTCGACAAGCGCGGCGCCGCGGGCCTGCTCGCGCTCCTGGTGGGACAGGACCGGGCGGAGGGGGCTCACTCGGGGGCTCCCGTCACCATGCCGGCGTGCGCGCGGGAGGACAGCCACTGAAGCACGGGCCCGACCCGGAACGTCGAGCGCACCTCGACCGAGACCACGAACTCGACCTCGTCGCCGGCGACGCGGCAGCCGACCACGTCCACGTCGTTGAGCTCGGCCGCGGAGCGCGCCGCGGCGCAGGCGTCGGCGGCGCGGTCCTGGGCCCGGGCACCCGCCAGCGCCGCGAGGTCGGCCGCGCCCCGGACGCGCTCGCCCTCGGCGCGCACGGCCCCCGCCAGCAGCAGGAGCGCCGCGACCACCACCAGCCCGAGCACGACCACCGAGGACAGCAGCAGGGACGCCCCGCGCTCGCCCCGCCGGCGCCTCACCCCTCCTCCAGCACGGTGGCCCGGGCGACGAGCGGCCAGGTGGCGAATCCCAGCGGTGCCTCCCAGCGCACCTCGACCACCATCGCGCCGGCTTCGCGGCGGCTGGTCACCAGCGCCCCCGGCGGGGCGTCGGCCCGTGCGCGGGCGGACGCCTCGGCGTCCCCCCGAGCCGCCTGCCGGGCCACCTCGTTGGCCGTGACCTGGCACTGCCCCAGCACGAGGACGGCGGCGCCGAGGAGCAGCACGACGGCCAGCGCCGCCGCGAGGAAGAGGGTCGTGAAGGCCGTCTCCACCGTGACCATGCCCCGCTGCCCGCGCGGGCCCGTGGGGCCGGACGCGCTGCGCCCGACCCCACGACCCCTCTCCCCTCCCGTCACGGCTTGGCGAAGAAGCTCGGGATCGGCACGTCGAACCCCTTGGTGATCCAGTTCATGATCGCCTTGATCAGCTCGTTGAGCAGGTCGGTGAAGGTGCCGGTCTGGAGAGCGGCGACGATGACGCCGATCAGGACGATGACCACGACCACGCCGAGGGCGTACTCGACGGTCGTCATGCCGCGCTCGCGCAAGGAGGTGGGCTCGAGGGTGGCGGTGGAGGTGTCGGACATGGTTTCCCTTTCATTTCTCTGCCGCCCAGCTGCGGCACCCAGACGATCGGCGGAGAGGCGACGTGCCGGTCAACGACTTCAGCCGCCTGTGGAGAACTCCCGGACCGGCCACGGGCCTGTGGATGAACCCTGCGCCCGGCTCAGCCGAGCAGGCTGCCCACGAGGGCGCCGAAGAGGGGCACGACGCCGAGCAGCACGAACGCGGGGAGGAAGCACACCATGAGCGGCACCACACTCTGCACGCCCGAGGCCCGCGCACGCGCCAGAGCCCGGGCGGCTCGGTCGGCCCGCGCGTCGGCCGCGTGCTGCCGCAGGAGTGCGGACAAACCGAGCCCCGAGCGCACGGACCGCGCCAGGTCGCGCCCCACCTCCCGGTAGCCGGCCACCGTCGTGAGCGAACCCCACGCCTCGGCCTCGTCGACGCCGAGGTCGATCCGGGCCAGCACGCCGGCCAATTCCTCGGCCACCGGCCCCTCGACGACGGTCGAGACGACGCGCAGGGCCGTCCGGGGCGGCCGGCCCGCGTCGAGGCAGACGGCGAGGAGGTCGCACACCTGGGGGACGGACGCCCTCAGCGCCTGGTTCCGGGCCTCCCGCCCGCGCGCCCCCCAGGCAACGCGCACCCGCTCGACGACGGTGTACCACCACCGGAAGAGGCGTTCGCCGAGCCTGTCGGGCGCCAGACGCGACAGGCCCGGCGGTGCGACTCCCCACCACACGGCCAGGGCCGCGCACCCGGCGGCCACGAGGCCCCACCCGCCCCCGGTCATCAGCGGCCACCGGCGCGCTCGGCGACGGTGTCGATCCACCACACCCCGGCGCAGGCCAGGCCGACCCCGACGTTCAGGCACGCCCAGCCCAGGACCGAGGCGGTCAGGAAGACGATCGGGTCGCCGCCCAGCCCGTAACCGAGCCCCAGTCCGACCA
Organism: Propioniciclava sp. LT432; assembly: GCF_059515965.1. NCBI lineage: Bacteria > Bacillati > Actinomycetota > Actinomycetes > Propionibacteriales > Propionibacteriaceae > Propioniciclava > Propioniciclava sp. LT432. The sequence goes on from NZ_JCAKNE010000012.1 coordinate 46,971, forward strand.
ACGGGAGCACCGCCATGAACCGTCCCCCCAGTCGTGCCGCCGCCAACTCGGCCTCCACGACGCGCGCCACGTCCTCCTCGGCCGCCAACCGGGAGGCCGCGGCGTCCACGGCACCGACGAGCGAGCCCCCCGTCCGGACCGAGACCTCCCACGCCGCGGCCAGGTCGCGCAGTCCCTCCCGTCCCGCGGCCCGGGCCGAGCGACGCAGCGCTGCGGCCGGTTCGCCACCCGCCCTCAGCTCGGCCGCGGCCTCCCGCAGGACCGGGGCGTCCTCGGCCGCCTCGACCAAGGCGGCGGTGGGGACTCGCCCCACCCGCAACAGCCCGGCCACCAACTCACCGGCGTGGACCACCTCCGTCCGCCCACGGGTCCGGGAGCGGCGTCCCGCCCGGCGGGCCGTCAATCCGACGCCGCAGGCCGCCACCTGCAGGCACGCCAGGACCACCGCCGCCGCACCGGGGCCGGCGAGCACCGCGGTCGACACCAGCCCCGTGACGGCCGCCAACCCCACCCAGCCCCACCGGCGCCGCGCCGCACCCTCGTGCCCGGCCGCCTCGTGCCCAACCCCCTCGTGGCCGACCCGTGAGGCGTCCTGCGACCCGGCGGGTGCCGCCGCGAGGCGGTCGAGGCCACGTCCCCCCGGCACGAGCCACCACACCGCACAGGCCAGCGCGATCGCCGCCACCCACGCCATCACAGCCATCTCCCCAACGCGGCCCACCCGGAGCCGCGGGTCTCGACCCCGGCGGTCGTCCAGGACACCGCCGGAACGGCCTGGACGAGACCCTCCGCCCCGGCGGTGAGGACCGCCACCTGCTCGACGAAGCGGCGACCCGCTCGATCCCGGCGCACGTGCACAACAGCGTCCAGGCCGGCCGCCGCCTGCGCGTGCAGCACCGGTCGCGTGAGCCCACCGAGTGCCCCCAACGCCTCGAGCCGTGCTGGCACGGACGCCGCACTGTTGGCGTGCACCGTGCCGCACCCACCCTCGTGCCCGGTGTTGAGGGCCGCGAGCAGGTCGGCGAGTTCGGCCCCGCGCACCTCCCCCACGACCAGCCGGTCGGGCCGCATCCGCAGGGCGTTGCGCACGAGGTCGGTGAGGGTCACCGATCCCGTGCGCTCGGTGTTGGCCGTGCGCCCCTCGAGGTGCACGACGTGGGGGTGGTCGGGGTTCAACTCGCGGGAGTCCTCCACGATCACGAGCCGCTCCTCCCGGCCCGCCTCGCCGAGGAGCGAGGCCAGCAGCGTGGTCTTCCCGGAGCCGGTCCCGCCCGAGACGAGCAGGGCCGCCCGCCCCGCGACCAGCGCCCGCAACACGTCCGCCCCGCCGGGCGTGAGCGACCCGCGCTCGACCCACTCGTCCAAGGTGAAGCGAACGCGGGCCGGCACGCGGAGCGAGATGCACGTGCGTTCCGCGATGCACGACAGGACCGCGTGGACGCGCGTGCCGTCCGGCAGGCGCGCGTCGACGAACGGCGAGGCGTCGTCGAGGCGTCGTCCGACCAACGCGGCCAGCCGCACGGCCAGCCTGCGCACCGCCTCGTCCGACTCGAAGTGGACGTCGGCGCGCTCCAGCCCGGCCCCCCGGTCCACCCACACCTCGTCCGGCCCGTTGACGAGCACGTCGGTCACGCCCGGCACCCTGAGCAGGTCGTCCAGCGGGCCCGCGCCCTGGGAATCCCTGCGCAGGGCCGCGACGGTCTCCAGCACGGCCGCGTCGCTGACCACGTGGCCCAGCCAGGTGAGGGCGTCGGCGACGTCGGCAGGCCGCGGCGCCTGGCCCTGTGCGCTGAGGCGTGCCCGTACCTCGTCCAGGTCAATCGGCATGTCCGGCCTCCGCCCACACGCATTCGAGCAGGCGCTCGACCGAGCGGTTCCAGCGCGATCCGGGACGCCCCGGCGGCTCCCCCGCCTCGGCGTCCGCCGCGAGACGACGGTCGAGGGGCACCTCGCCCCACAGGGGCAGGCCCAGCGCGTCCGCCACGACGGCACCGGGCGGACCACCCCGAGCCACCTGGGCCGCGACGCCGACCCCGGTCGGCTCCAGCCCGGCCCGGACGCGGGCGGCTGCCGCCACGGCCCGGACGCCGCACCCGATGGCGAGGAGCGTCGCGTCGGCGGAGCGGAGGGCCTGGCGCGCGGCCGGCACGGGCGCCCGGCCCCCGTCGACCACGACCAGGTCGTGGTGGCGTGTCAACGACCCGAGGACCGCGTGCACGGACTCGGCGCTCAGGCCGGTGTCCTCGCCCCGCGCCATGGACAGCACCGTCACGCCCTCGACGACCGGCAACACGCCCCGGACGTCACCCACCTCGCCGCGGGCCCCGAGCAGCCGGGGCCACCGCCACCCGGGAACCCGTTCGGCACCCAGCAGCAGGTCGATCCCGCCGCCGAGGGGGTCGAGGTCGACCAGCGCGCATCCCTGACCCCGCCGGGCGGCCGCCAGCGCCAGGCCGGCCGCGAGCGTGGACGCCCCCGCTCCGCCGGAGCCCCCCACCACGGCCACGCACCGGGAGTCCGGTTCGTCGGCCGCCAGGGCGCCGGCCAGCCAGGCGACTCCCTGGGGGAGGGGGATCACCTCGGCCCCCAAGGGCATCGACCAGGTCCCCAGCTCGGCCGTGTCGAAGCCCACGAGGTGGACCCGGGACCGTGGGGGAGGTGCCACGGACGCCACCGCCGCGGCCAGGTCTCCACCGACCAGCACCACCCGGGCACCGACCCAGCGGGGCAGCACGGCCTCGGCCGTCGCCACGGTCACCGGTCGCAGGGCCAGGGCGGCCGCTGTCGATTCGACCGCGTCCCGCACCCGGGCATCCGCGGTCACGAGCACCACATCACCGTCAGACTCCATGCGGGGACAGTCGGCGGTGGACGGCCGATCCCGTCGGGAGGGGCTCCCCGTGTGGAGAACCCCGGACCGTCATCCACAACGCGCCCACCCCCTTGACGCGCGGGCTGTGGGGTGCTCGCCTACCATCGGCGCATGACCTCGACCAGCCAGCCCGCGTTCCCGCAGGCAGCCCTCGACTGGCTGGCCCCGGTCGGTGCGGACGGCCGGCCCCTGTCAGCCCCGCGCATCCTGATGCTCGGGCGCTCCGTCGCCCCGCTGGCCACCGCCCTGGACCGCTCGGGCGCCACCCTGGTCGCCTGCGACACCAGCCGCGCCGGCGTCCGGACCCTGCTCAACCGCGCCCCGCGCGCGCTCCCGACCGTGGCCGCCCCCGAACGCCTGCCCTTCAGCCCGATGGTGTTCGCGGCGGTCCACGTGCACCAGTCCCTCCACACCCTGTCGGCGGGCGCCCTGACCTCCATCGCCCGCGTCCTGGCCCCCGGCGGGCACCTGGCCGTGAGCTACACCGTCCGCGACGACTCGGTGCCGTGGGTGCGCCGGTTGACCGCCCTCCTCCGCGACGTGGACCCTCAGGCCATGGCCGGTGCGTACGGCACCGAGAGCATCGACCGCCTCACCGCCTGCCCCCACTTCACCGACGTCGTCGAGCGGGCCCACCGCCTCTGGGTGCCCATCAGCCGCGTCGACCTGCTCGGCATGGTCGCCAAGCGGTTCCCCGACCTGGAGGGCGATCGACTGAGCCGCCTGATGGCCGACGTGGGTGGGTTGTACGAGTCCTCCGCCCGGGTGCCCGAGCCCCTGCTGCTGCCCTACCGAGTCGTGTGCTGGCGCGCCTCCGTGGACCACACCGAGTTCACCTCGCGACTCGAGCCCCCCGAGGACGCGGTGCGCATCCGCCTGTGACGGGTCACTCGTGCCCGCTAGCATGACCAGTAATCGACGAAGGGGAGCAGGCCATGGCAGAGCCGGGGATCGGTGAGGTCATCAAGGACATCACCGCCGACGTCCAGACCATCGTCCGGGGTGAGATCGAGCTGGCGAAGGCCGAGCTGATGCCCCAGGTGAAGAGCGCGGGCATCGGCGCCGGCCTTTTCGGAGCCGCGGGCTACCTCGCCGTGCAGGCCGCGACGTTGCTCTTCATCTGCGGGGGGCTCGCCCTCAGCGCGCTCTACCAGGGCGTCGTGCCCATCATCTGGGCGTTCGTGCTGGGGTTCCTGACCATGGCGGTGTTGCTGCTGGTCATCGCGGGCGTCCTGGTGCTGATCGGCAAGGGGAAGTTCGCCCTGAAGGGCGCTGAGCGGACCATGGACGAGGCCAACCGGACGATCGAGTCCGTCACGGGCGCGATCGACCAGGGCAACGCGAACGTCCAGGCGATCGTCGCCGGCGCACCGCGTCCGGTGCGCGGCGAAGCCACTCCCGCCGTCAGGCCCTGAGCCGGTAGACCCGCGCCTCCCACGGGGCGAGGGTGTGCACGTCGGTCCCCGGGTGGACCGACGCCAACACGAGTTCCGCGTCCTCGAGCGAGGGCAGGTCCGAGACCGGCACCCCGCTGGCCCGTGAGGCCATGTTCGCCACGACGAGCAGGCGCTCCTCACCGAGGGTCCGGGTGAAGGCCCACAGGTGCTCGTCCTCGGGCAGCAGCAGTTCGAACGCGCCGTCGCGCACGACGGCGTCCCCCTTGCGCAGGGCGATGAGGGCCTTGTAGTGGGCCAGGACGCCGTCCGGGTCGGCCGCGGCGTCCGCCACGTTGACCTGGGCCGTGTTGGCGTTCATGGGCAGCCAGGGCGTCCCGGTCGTGAAGCCGCCGTCGGGCGTCCACGGCATGGGCGTCCGGGCGTTGTCACGGCCCATCAGGCCGAGCCCGGCCAGGACGACCTCGGCCGGCATGCCCGCCGCGGTCGCCTGCGCGTACTGCCCCAGCGCCTCGACGTCGGCGTACTGCTCGATACGGGTGAAGCCGGCGTTCGTCATGCCGATCTCCTGCCCCTGGTAGACGTACGGCGTCCCCTGGTGCAGGTGGAGGATCGTCGCCAGCGCCTTCGCCGAGGCCACCCGGAACTCGGGGCTGTCGTCGCCCCAACGGCTCACCGACCGCGGCTGGTCGTGGTTCTCGAAGTACAGGGAGTTCCACCCCTCGTCGGCGAGACCGGCCTGCCAGCGGGCGAGGTTCTTCTTGAGGTCCGGCAGGTGCAGGGGCTTGGGTGAGAGCTTCGAGCCGGACTGGTCGACCGTCACGTGCTCGAACGTGAACACCATGCCGAGTCGGTCGTGGTGCCGGGACGTGTACTCGCGGGCGTGGTCGACGCCGCAGGCCACCATCTCACCCACGGTGAACAACTGCCGGGCGGAGATGCCGACGGCCTGGTTCATCTCCTCGAGGAACTCCACCAGGCGCGGCCCGTTGGCCACCTTGTTGATCTCGAAGCTGTAGGGGTCGCCCGGCACGACGATGCCGTCGGCCAGCGGGTAGGTCTTCGAGATGAGGTTGATGACGTCCATCCGGAAGCCGTCGACGCCCCGGTCGACCCACCAGTTCATCATGTCGTACACGGCCTCACGGACCGCCGGGTTCTCCCAGTTGAGGTCGGGTTGCTTGCGGCTGAACAGGTGCAGGTAGTACTCGCCGGACTCCTCGTCCCACTGCCAGCCCGAGCCGCCGAAGAAGGAGCCCCAGTTGGTGGGCTCGGCGCCGGGCGCGCCCGGCTCGAAGCCGTCGCGGGCCGGACGCCAGATGTACCAGTCGCGCTTGTCCGACCCCGGACGCCGCGATTCGGTGAACCACGCGTGCTCGTCCGAGGTGTGGTTGACGACGAGGTCCATGACGAGCTTCATGCCGCGGTCGTGCACCGCGGTGACCAGCGCGTCGAAGTCGTCCAGGGTGCCGAACATCGGATCGATCGCGCGGTAGTCGGCGATGTCGTACCCGTTGTCGTCCTGCGGCGAGGCGTAGACCGGCGACAACCACAGCACGTCGGCGCCCAGGTCGCCCACGTGGTCGAGGTGGTCGATGATGCCACGAAGGTCACCGAGACCATCGCCGTTCGTGTCGGCGAACGAGCGCGGGTAGATCTGGTAGACGACGGAACGGGACCACCACGGTGATTCGGTCATGCGGACATTCTGTCGTTCCGTGACTGAAAGAACTACCGTCACGGCCGCCTTCTCCCGTGGGAGAATGGCGGCTCAGCCGTCCGCCGCTCGTGAGGGGAGCCGCCACGTCCAGGTCGCGTCCGCGTGCCCGCACGACCCTCCGGGTGACCGCAGCCCAGTACTTCGCGCCCCTCAACGACCTCGACGCCACCCTCAAGCTGGGTCGAGGGATCGTGCGCGAGGCGGCCGCCGCCGGGGCCGACCTCGTCCTGTTCCCGGAGATGTGGTCCACGGGCTACGCCCTGCCCATCGACGTCAGGCACGCGACGCCGGTGGACGGGCCCTGGGTGGAGGGGTTCCGCGAGGTCGCCGCCGAGCTGGGCGTGGGCGTCGCGATCACGCTGCTGGCCGAGCACCCCGGCGGTCCCACCAACACGACCCTCGTCATCGGACGTCGCGGCGAGGTGCTGTTGCGGCACGACAAGGTGCACACGCTCAAGTTCGACGCCGAACGCGACCTGACCCCCGGGACGGGCTTCGACACCTGCGTCTTCGACGGGATCAGCCTGGGCGTGATGACGTGCTTCGACCGCGAGTTCCCCGAGAGCGCCCGCGAGCTCATGCTCGCCGGGGCCGAGGTGGTCCTCGTGCCGAACGCCACCGCCTGGAACCCCGTCCGGGCCCACCAGCTGGAGGCCCGGGCCTTCGAGAACATGCTGGCCATCGCGTCCGCCAACTACCCCGGTGACGGGTGGGGCCAGTCCTCCGCTTACACCCCGGTGGTGTTCGACCCGGACGGACGCCCCCTGGACCCGCTCATCGCCCAAGCCGGCGCGCTGCCGCAGCTGGTCGCGTTCCGCTTCGACATGGAGGCCATCCGCGACTGGCGCGAGCGCGAGGTGTGGGGCACCAGCCACCGGCGTCCGGAGGCCTACCGGCGCATCGCGCGGTGAGAGCCTACTGGCCCGTGTCCCGGCCGGCCCGGTGCAGGAACCGCTCGGGGACCAACCGCTTGTCGCGGACGTCCCACGGCTCGGCCCACCCGGCCAGGTCGAGCAGACCGTCGATGAGGTGACCGGTGAAGCCCCAGATGAACAGGTCGTCCACGATGAACGCAGGCCCCTCGTACCCCATGGGCAGGCGCCACGTGGCGCGGTTGGCCGGGTTGATGAGGTCGCCGACCCGCACGGTGTGGACCGCGCCGATCTCGACCGTGTCCACGACCTGGAGTGGGTGGGGTTCGCGCCACCAGGCGATCACGGGCGTCACGTCGTAACCGGTGACGGCGACGCGTGCCGGGGGCAGGACGCCCAGCAACTCGACCGTGTCGGATTCGACACCGACCTCCTCGCGCGCCTCGCGCAGGGCGGCCTCCTCGCTCGAGGCGTCGGACGCCTCCACGCCGCCCCCCGGGAAGGCGCACTGGCCGGCGTGCTTGCGCAGGTGCGCGGACTTCTCGATGATGACGAGCTCGAGGTCGGACGCGGTCGCCTCCTCAGGGCCCGCGAACAGGATCAGGACCGCGGCCTTGCGCCCACCGCGTCCGGGACGGCCGCGCACGACACGCGCGCCACCGCCCGGCTCCGCCAGTTGGGCGGCCAGGGCCTGCAGGACCGGCGGGAGGGCGATCACACGCGCACCCCCAGGAACGTCTCGGCGTCCCGGACCATCTGGTCGGCCGACGCGATGGCCCCGATCGAGCGGTACTGGATGCGACCCTCGGCGTCGACGTAGATCGTGACGGGGATCCCCTGGAACCGGAGCGGCCCGGCCGTCTGCTTCAGGGGGTCGGTGAGGTGCGGATGGGTCCATCCGGCCATCTGGGCGAACTCGAGCGCGAGCCCCGGTTCGGGGTCGGCGAAGTCGACGCCCAGCACGAGGACCCTGTCGCCCGCGCGCTCGGCGAACTCCTTGAGGTGCGGCGCCTCGAGCCGGCACGGGGCACACCACTGCGCCCAGAAGTTGATGACCATCGGCTTGCCGCGGAGCGCGGCGAGGTTGACCTGACGGCCCGACCCCAGGCAGCCGAGCAGCAGGTCGGGCAGCCCGCCCTCAACGGGCTGGGCCGACTCCGGCGTCTCGGGGCAGTCGGGGATGCCGGCGGCCTCGCGTTGGGCGACGAGCGCCGGATCGATCTTCTTGAGAGGCGCGGTGCCTGTGGAGACGGACGCGGTCGCGCAGCCGGACAGCAGGGTGAGTGCCACCACCGCTCCGGCCAGTGCCCGCATCCGGTTCACGCCCGCGGCTCCCGGACCACCGTGGCCGCCTCGTCAGGGTCGATCGGCCCCTCTCCGAAGCTCGGGCACAACCCCTGCAGGGAGCACGCCCCACAGGCCGGACGCCGTGCGTGGCACCGCCGGCGTCCGTGCCAGATGACCCGGTGGGAGAGCATGACCCACTCGGAGGGGTCGAACAGCGCCCCGACGACCTGCTCGACCGTGTCGGGGTTCTTGGACGCCACCCACCCGAACCGGTTCGACAGGCGGATGAAGTGGGTGTCCGGCGTGATGCCCGGGACGCCGAAGGCGTTGCCCAGGACGACGTTGGCGGTCTTGCGCCCCACCCCGGGCAGCGTGACGAGCTCCGACAAGGTGCCCGGGACCTCGCCGCCGAACCGCTCGACGAGCGCCGCGCCGATCCCCAGGAGGTGCCCCGTCTTCGCCCGGAAGAACCCGGTGGGACGGATGAGCTCCTCCATCTCGGCCGGGTCCGCGCTCGCGTAGGCCGCGGCGTCCGGGTAGCGCGCGAACAGTGCGGGCGTCACCGAGTTGACCCGCCGGTCGGTGGACTGCGCCGACAGGACGGTCGCGACGAGCAACTCCAGGGGCGTGGTGAAGTCCAGCTCGCACCGCGCGTCCGGGTAGAGCTCGGCGAGGGCGGCGTTGATCGCCTGGGGCTGCTGCATGTCAGGCGGACTCGACGACCAACTCGACCTCGACCGGGGCGTCCAACGGCAGGACCGCGACGCCCACCGCGCTGCGGGCGTGCTGGCCCGCCTCACCGAAGACGTCGACGAACAACTGCGAGGCCCCGTTGGCCACCTGGGGCTGGGCCGTGAAGCCGGGTGTCGAGGCGACGAACACCGTGGCCCTCACGACGCGGGCGATCCCGTCCAGCCCTCCCGTCAGGGACGCCGCGGCCGCGAGCGCGTTCAGCGCGGCCGTGCGGGCGGCCTCCGTGGCCTGCTCGAGGGAGACCTCGGCGCCGACCTTGCCGGTGGCGACGAGCTTGCCGGCCACCGTCGGGAGCTGGCCCGAGGTGAACACCTGGCCCCCGGATCGGATCGCCGGCACGTAGGCGGCCACGGGAGCGGCGACGGGCGGCAGCTCCAGGCCGAGCGCGGCGAGACGCTCGGACGGAGGCGTCACTTCGACTCCTCCAGCGGGCGCTTGAAGTACGCGACAACGTTCTGCGGGTTCGGCCCCGGCACGATGGAGACGAGCTCCCAGCCGTCGGCGCCCCAGTTGTCGAGGATCTGCTTGGTTGCGTGCACCAGAACCGGTGCGGTGGCGTACTCCCACTTGGTCATGGGCGCAGCCTAGTCGAGGCGGCGGCCGCGGCTCACTTGCCCTGCTTGCCGCACAGGACGGTCTGCCACGAACTGATGTCGGTGCGCTCGCGCAGGAGGTGGCGGCGCTCACGTTCGGTCATGCCGCCCCAGACACCCCACTCGATGCGATTGTCGAGGGCCTCGGCCAGGCACTGGGATCGGACGGCGCACCCCATGCAGACCGCACGTGCACGCTTTTGGTCGGCGCCTTCCGGAAACAACTTGTCCTGCATGCCGCGACACTTGGCCTGGAGTGTCCAGTCGTCCGCCTCGATGAGCGTCATTGCCCAACCTTTCGACTCGATCCACTGCCGGCCCGACCGTCCGGCGTAACGTTATGGTAAACCGCTGTTTGCAACTTTAACAACGCCGGTTGCCAACCCCTTGCACAACACCTCCCCCTTCGTGTCACCAGCCGGTGCGACGCCCCGCTCCGCACGGCGCAGCGCTGACAGGGGCATCACGTACTCTGTCCCCATGCGTGCACCAACCGTGGGTCGCAAGTTGTACTCGGCCGTGATGTTCGTCCTCGTGAGTGTTCTCGGGGGCGTCCTCGTGGCTGGGCTCGCGGTCCCGACGGTGGGCATCGGGGCCGAACTCGCGAAGGCGAGCGCCGGCGCGCTCCAGGCGATCCCCAAGGACATCGAGACGCCGCCCCCGTCCGAGGGTTCGGTCGTCCTGATGAAGGACGGGTCCGTCCTCACCAACTTCTTCGACGAGAACCGGGCCTACGTGCCGCTGGACCAGATCTCCCCCATGATGAAGCAGGCCCAATTGGCGGTCGAGGACCAGCGCTTCTACAGCCATGGCGCGCTGGACCTCCGCGGCACGCTCCGCGCGCTCGTCCGCACCTCCAGCGGCAACACCCAGGGCGGTTCCACCCTCACCCAGCAGTACGTGAAGCTGGCCCTGCTCGACAAGGCCGTCACCGAGGACGACGCCGAGGCCAAGGCGGCCGCGTACGACCGAACGTTCTCCCGCAAGCTGCTCGAACTCCGCTACGCGATCGCGCTGGAGGAGCGCCTGACGAAGGACGAGATCCTCGAGCGCTACCTGAACCTCTCCTACTACGGCGCGGGTGCGTACGGCGTCCAGGCCGCCGCGAAGCGCTACTTCGGCATCGATGCCAAGGACCTGGACCTGACCCAGTCGGCCATGCTCGCCGGCCTCGTCCGAAACCCGGCCACCACCGACCCGATCAACTACGAGAAGATCGCGCTCGAGCGCCGCAACAACGTGCTCGACATCATGCTCTCCCAGGCGGACCGGCCCGAGGTGTGGCACTTCACCGAGCCCGTGACCAAGGAGCAGGTCGCGGAGGCCAAGCAGGTCGGGTTCGACCAGTCCAAGGTGACCAACACGCCGCACGGCTGCGTGGCCTCGGAGTTCCAGAACCTCTGCAGCGTCGTCGAGAGCATCCTGCTCACGCTGCCGAGCCTGGGCCCGGACCACGCCTCACGCGAACGCATGATCAAGCGCGGCGGCCTCACCATCCAGACCGAGATCGACCCCCGCACGCAGCGCGCCGCCCAAAAGGCCGTCTCCGACTACGTCCACCCCCTCGACCCGGTCATCGGCCTCATGGTCATGATCGAGCCGGGGACCGGGCTCATCAAGGCCGTTGCCCAGAGCCGTCCGGAGATCGGTACGAATCCGGGCCAGACCTACCTCAGTTACGCGATGGAGAAGGAGATCGGCAACGCCGGCGGCTTCTTCGGTGGCTCGACCTACAAGATGTTCGTCCTGGCTGCAGCGATCAACAAGGGATTCCCCACGGATCGCACCTACGACGCGCCCAAGGTCAAGAACTGGCACGGGGAGACCTTCACCAACTGCAACGGTCCCTTCACCTTCAAGGGCGAAAAGAACCAGTGGGAGGTCACCAACGCGGGTGGCGCCGGGGAGTTCGACATGTACTCCGGCACCAAGAGCTCGGTGAACAACTACTTCGTCGCCCTGGAGCAGGATGTCGGCATCTGCGACAGCGTCAGGATGGCGGAGACCCTCGGCCTGAAGATCCAGTACGGCAAGGTCAGGACGGCCGACGGAACGATCCGGGCCCAGACGATCAACGACGTGGCCAGCAATCCGTCCTTCACCCTGGGCACCGCTGAGTCCTCCCCGGTCTCGCTGGCGAACGCCTACGCGACACTGGCGGCCCGCGGCCTGCGCTGCGATCCCATCGTCCTGAAGGGCATCACCAACAAGGCCGGCAAGGCCTTCGAGGTGCCGCCGGCCAACTGCCAGCAGGTGATCGCCCCGGAGGTCGCCGACCGCATCAACGACGTGATGCGCGGCCCGTTCAACGGTGGCACGGCGTCCAGTTCCCGGATCCCCGGCTACAACTTGGCCGGCAAGACCGGAACCGACGGCCGCAACACGAAGGCCATTTGGCTCGTGGGCTACACCCCGAACCTCGCCGGCGCCGCCATGATCGGCATCGACCGCACACATGAGCGCTTCCGCCACATGAACGACGACGACCGCCGCATCCAGGGCACCCCGATCCGGGGCGGCACGTACCGCCTGCGCGGCAGCTCGGGCGGTGAGGCCGGTGTCGGCATCTGGCTGCCCGCCATGAGGGCCGCGCTCGAGGGGATGCCCCAGGACAACTTCGTGCCCCCAGTCCAGATCGAGCAGCCCATGATCGACATTCCTTCCTGTTCGAACATGGGCATGGACGAGTGCCGCGCCCTCCTGCAGCAGGCGGGCTTCGGCACGACCGTGACCCGCGTGGAGAACGCGCGTCCGAGCGGGACGTTCCTGGGCACCCGCCCGACCGGTCAGGCCCCGCGCTTCAGCACCGTCCGCCTGCTGGTCTCCTCGGGCCCGAGGCAGCCGGATCCCGCGCCGGCCCCGGCACCGCCGCCCGCGCCGACGCAACCCGCACCGCCGGCGAACCCGGAGCCCGCACCCCAGCCGCCCCCAGGTGGGGGGCCCCCGGGTGGGGGGCCGCCAGGTCAGGGGCGCGGATGATCGGCAGGATGGCCGTCGGCGCGCTCACCTTCGGCGCCGCGTGCGTCGCCTACGGGATCGGTGTCGAGCGGACGGCGTACCAGGTGCGTCGGTTCGCGGCAGCGGTCCTGCCCCCGGGCACGGAGCCGCTCCGCGTCCTCCACATCTCGGACATCCACCTGCTCCCCCGCCAAGCACGCAAGCGTGACTTCCTACGCGGCCTGGCTGGACTCCAACCGGATCTGGTGGTGAGCACCGGCGACCACATCGCCTCGGCCGACGCCATCGAGCCCCTCATCGAGTCCTTGGGACGGCTCGTCGGGGTCCCGGGGGTGTTCGTGTTCGGCTCGAACGACTTCGAGGCGCCGCAGTTCAAGATCCCCGTGCGTTACCTGCTGGGTGCGACCACGGGCGGGACGGGCAAGGAAGTCCCACCCCTCCCCACGGACGCCCTGCGCGCCGCCCTGGAGGGCATCGGCTGGAGCTACCTGGAGGAGCGGCGGGCCGAACTGACCCTCGGTGGCCGGACTGTCAGGTTCCGTGGCACAGGCGATGCCCACCACCACCGTGACGACTACGCCGCCGTGGCGGGTCCCTCGTCCGACGACGTGCTGGAGATCGGTGTCACGCATGCTCCGTACCTGCGCATCCTCGACGCGATGACCGCCGACGGCGTCCCGCTGATCCTGGCCGGGCACACCCACGGCGGTCAGGTGGCCGTCCCCGGAAAGGGGGCGCTGGTCACCAACTGTGACCTGCCCCGGGAGAAGGCCAAGGGTCTCTTCGACCACGAGGCCGGGGGACGCACGTCGATGGTGCACGTGTCGGCCGGCGTCGGCATGTCGCCGTTCGCCCCCTACCGGTTCGCCTGTCCACCCGAGGTGACCCTGCTCACGCTCACCCAGCGACCGTCGATGTGAACTCCGGGCCCGAGTGGGTTATGATCTACCTCGGCTCAAGGGCCGATCGGGGTGTGGCGCAGCTTGGTAGCGCGCATCGTTCGGGACGATGAGGTCGCAGGTTCAAATCCTGTCACCCCGACCATGGTGAAGAAGGCCGGACCCTTTCGGGTCGGGCCTTCTTCGTTCCTCCGCGGCGTCAGTGCGCCATGACGGGACCGGCGGACTTCTCCGACGTCGGCCGCGAGACCACGAGCGTGATCAGCAGCATGGCCGCGGCGAGCGCGGCACCCACGGCGAACATGATGAAGTTCGCGCTGGTGCCCCACTCGACGTTGGCACCGGCGAACGTGACGAGCGCGCCACCGAGGATCGGGGCCGTGATGGCGCCGATGCGACCCATGCCGCTGCTGAAGCCCAGGGCGGTGCCACGGAGCTTGGCCGGGTAGTGGCTGGCGATGGCGGCCAGGACGAGGCACTGGGTGCCGTGGGTGCCGATGCCGGCCAGCACGAGCGCCAAGTTCGCCATCACCGCGCTGTCGGGGTACGTGAGCAGGAACGCCAGGCCCTGCGCTGCGAACAGCGCCGCGACGATGCCCGACTTCAGCGGTCCGAAGCGAACACCTGCCCACGCCGTGGCGAAGGATCCGATGACCGCACCGATGTTGAGGCTGAGCAGGAACATCAGCGGGTTGAACATCAGGGTCTTGTAGTGCGGGTCGGCCCCCATCAACTTCGGCAGCCAGGTGCCCAGGCCGTACCAGGTGAACAGCGTGAAGATGGACGCCAGCGCGAACATGAGCGTCGCCACGCCCCAGCGCGCCGAGAAGAGGGCGGTGATGCCCTTCCGGTGCGGGGAGGCCGACTCGGCCTCGGCCTCGGTCGGGGTTTCGTCGTGCGCGGCCACGACCTCCTCGAGGGTGTGGTCAACCCCCCACTCGGACGCGATGCTGCGCGCCTCCGCCTCCCGCCCGTGGGCGCGGAGCCACGCGGGCGACTCGGGCATGACCCAGGCGGTGACCGCCAGGATGAGCAGCCCGACGGCGGCCACGAGGTACATGGAGCGCCACCCGGGGACGGGCAGCATCACGAGGCCGAGCAGGGCGGCGATGGAGCCGCCGATGGGAATGCCGGACATCATGATGGTCGAGATGACCGACCGCTGCCGGACGCTGACGAACTCCGCCGTGATCGCGTTGGCCGAGGGCACCAGCCCGCCGAGCCCCACGCCCGCGATGAACCGGAGGATGCCGAACATCTCCTTGTTGACCGAGAAGTAGATCGCGACCGTGAACACGGTGAAGATCAGGCCGGCGGCGAGGATGGTCTTCTTGCGCCCCAGGCGGTCGGCGATGTCGCCGGCGCCGAGGGCGCCGAGGAGAGCGCCGACGAACACCAGGGACCCCATGAAGCCCGCCTCCGTGGGGTTGAGGCCCCAACCGGGCTCCTTCATCGCCATGATGGCGGGAAGGGTCGTGCCGTACACGATGAGGTCGTAGCCGTCGAGGACCACGATCAGCCAGCAGAGGAGGATCACCAGCCAGGCCGGCTTCGGGCGCACCGCGGTGCGCGGAGACAGCGTTGTCGTCATGACAGCACTGTCCTCCTACCCAAGGAGCCCGTGGAAGGTTATTCTCCACAGCAGAATCCCCAACTGATTGCCGAGCGTCATGTCCAAGCGAGCCACGCCATCGAAGGAGAGGCCGGCCTACGCCATCACCAGCGTGGACCATGCCCTCCGCCTGGCCGCGCTGCTGCAGGTGCAGGGCACGACCACCGTGACGGAGGCTGCCCTCCACCTCGAGGTGGCCCCGAGCACCGCCCATCGGCTGCTCGCCATGCTCGTCTATCGCGACTTCGCCACGCGTGAGGGCCGGCACTACCGCGTCGGGCCGTTGCTGGCACCGGTCGAACGGCCCCCGGCGGCGATGGGACGCCTGCGCGAGGCCGCGCTCGCCCCCATGACGTGGTTGATGGCCGCGTGTGGCGAGACCGTGACCCTGATGATCCTGACGCAGCGCCTCATCCGGTTCCTGGCCGAGGTCGAGTGCGCCCACCACCTCCGTGTCGGGCACCGGACCGGCATGGTGTTCCCGGCCCACCGCACCTCCGGCGGGTTGGCGATGCTGGCCGCGTTGGAGGACGACGCGATCCGCACGTTGTACTCGGAGGCCCCCGAGGGTGAGGAGCTCCCCGACTTCCACATGCTGTTCGCCCGACTGGAGTCGGTGCGCCGGCAGGGTTTCGCGATGAACAACGGACTGTCGGAGAGGGGCGTGCTCGCCCTCGGGCACACCGTCCGTGGGGAGCAGGGCGCTCCCGTCGCCGCCCTGTCCATCGCGATGCCGGCGAGCCGGTTCGAGCCCACCGCCGTCCGGAGCCTGGTCTCGTGGTTGCGCCGTGCGACCCGTGAGGTCGAGGACGCGCTCGCCGCGTCCGCCTGAGGGGTTCGGACGTCAGCCGATCACGGCCACGGCGTCGGCGTCCGTGCGGACGCCGACGGCGGCTGCCCCCAGGCGCTCCGGGACGCGCATCTCGGCGCGGGCTCCGCTGGGCAGCCGCACCGTCACCTGGACGTAGCCACGACGGACCTTCTCGTCCTCCACCGGCAACGAGAGGCCGTCGGGGTCGACGCTCAGGCTGTTCGGCCCCAGCGCGACCAGATGGTCGGCGGCCAGGGCACCCAGGCCCAGGGCGTCCGCGTCCTTGGGGGTCAGGATGCTCGAGTACCCGAGGAAGGTGGCGACCTCCACCGAGGCGGGGTGCCGCCAGAGGTTCCCGGGGCTGTCGACCTGCAGCATCGTGCCCTCGTCGAGGACGGCGACGCGGTCCGCGATGGCGAACGCCTCGTCCTGGTCGTGCGTGACATGGACCGCGGTGGTCCTCGTCTCGCGGAGCACGCGGGCCAGCACCTCGACCAAGCGCTCGCGCAGGCCACGGTCCAGGGCGGACAGGGGTTCGTCCAGCAGCAGCAACCGGGGCGAGGGGGCCAGCGACCGGGCGAGCGCCACGCGCTGTGCCTGCCCGCCGGACAACTCCGTCGTCTTCCGCCCGGCGAAACCGGGCAGCCCCACGAGCTCCAGGAAGTGCTCCACGATCGCGGCGCGCTGCCCCCGCGGCACCTTGTGCAGCCCGTAGGCGACGTTCTTGCCCACGTTGAGGCTGGGGAACAGCGCCGGATCCTGGAACATCATCCCGAAGTTGCGCTTGTGGGTGGGCGTGGCGGAGATGTCGCGTCCGTCCCATGTCAGGCTGCCGGACGCCAAGGGCTCCAGCCCGGCGATCGCACGCAGCAGGGATGACTTGCCCGATCCGGACGGCCCCAGCAGGGCCACGATCTCGCCGGGCGCGACGTCCAACGAAACCCCGTCGATGGCCGTCACCGTCCGACCCTCGTCGGGCCCGACCGGCCGGCGCCTCGGCAGCGCCCACGCCAGGAGCGGCCGCGAGGCCGGGGTCGTGTAGCCCGGCTGCTGGGTCGAGACCCGGTAGCGCACGACCACGTCGTGCACGCCGAGTCCGGCTTGGCTGGTCACCATGTCGTCGCCTCCTGCGGCCTCATCCTCTCAGCCAACCCCATCACGATCGCACAGCCGACCGCCAACAGGACGGCGGCGGCGAACCCCATGCCCTGGTTCTCCCAGCCCGGTCGCCCGATGAGGCGGTACACCACCACGGGCAGGGTGGGCTGGTCGGGGCGCGCCAGGAACGAGGTGGCGCCGAACTCCCCCAGCGCCGTCGCGAAGGCGAAGCCGGCCGCCAGGCCGAGGCCGCGTCCGACGAACGCCAGGTCGATGTCCCGCAGCACCTTGCCGGGGCTCGCCCCCAGCACGGCGGCCGCCTCCCGCAGGTGCGGGTCGATGGCCCGCAGCACGGGCAGCAGCACCCGCACCACCAGCGGCAACGCCACGATGGCCTGCGCGATCGGCACCAGGACCATCGAACTGCGCAGGTCGAGGGGCGGCCTGTTCAGGGTGATCAGGAACCCGAAGCCGACCGTCACCGCGCTCACCCCCAGAGGCAGCATGAAGGCGCCGTCCAGCAGGCCGAGCGCACGGCGTCCGCCCTCGTTGCGGGGACGGCGGGAGACGACGAGGCTGACGAGCAGGCCCAACACGAGGGCGAGCACGGTCGCCACGGACGCCGTGCGCAGCGAGTTCGCCGCAGCCACCCAGACCGGCACGGAGAGCGTCCCGTCGCCGGTGGTGGCGAGGGCGGCGTAGTGGTCCCACCCGTGGCCGGACGCCGTGGTGAGGCTCTTCTGCACCAACGTCATCAGGGGGAACACGAGCAGGCCGAGGACGACCGCCGCCGTCACCAGGGTGGGCCCCCCGTCGCGGCGCAGCACCCAGGGAGCCTCCATCGACTCGTCGGTCCGCAGGCGTTGCGCGCGGGCCCGTGTCGCCTGCAGCCGGCTGGCGATGATGAGCGCCGTGCCGACCACGACCAGTTGGACGATCGACAGCGCCGCCGCGCCGGTCAGGTCGAGCAGTTGGGTGGTGAGGAACCAGATCTCGGTCTCGATCGTCCCGTAGGCAGCGCCGCCGAGCACCATGACGACGCCGTACGCCGACGCGCAGAAGAGGAACACCAGCGCGGCCGCCGAGGCGATCGCGGGGGCGAGCGCGGGGATGGTGATGGTCCAGAAGACGCGGCGGGGCGAGGCCCCCAGCACGGACGCCGCCTGCTCGGTCCGCGGGTCGAGGGACGCCCACAGGGCCCCCACCGTGCGGACGACGACGGCGTAGTTGAAGAACACGAGGCTGGCCACGATGATCGCGAAGCTGCCGTCGAGGTTGAGGTGGCCGAGTGGTCCCGTCGAGATCACCAGGCTCTTGAAGGCCACGCCGACGACCACGGACGGGAGCACGAACGGCACGGTGACGACCGCGCGGACCAGCCAGCGCCCCGGGAACCGCGTGCGGTAGAGCACCCACGCCCCCGGGACACCGAGCAGCACGGACGCCACCGTGCCCGCCGCCGCCTGGGCCAGGGTCGTCCGGATGACCCGCCACGTCCGGTCGTCGCCGAAGACCTGGACGAAGCCGTCCGGGCTGAAGGAGCCGTCGGGGAAGAATCCCCGGCCCACCAGCGTCGCGACGGGCCAGCCGAAGAAGATCGCGAGGAACGCGAGCGGGACCGCACCCGCGAGCGTCCACGCGAGCGTGGTCCCCCGGCTCAGGGTGCCGGGGGACCTCCGCGAGGTGGCCGACTCAGCCAACGACCGTCGAGGTCCAGGTCCGGATCCAGCCGTCACGCTCGGCGGCGATCTCCTCGGCCGACACCTGGAACGGGGAATCGGACAGGGGCGCGTAGGTCACCCACTCCGCCGGCAGTTCGGTGGAGCGGACGGCCGGGTACATGTACATCTGACCGGGGATGTCGGCCTGGACCTCGGGGCTCAGCAGGAAGTCGATGAACTTCTCGGCCCCCTCGGGGTTGGCGGCCCCCTCGATGACCCCCGCGTACTCCACTTGGCGGAAGCAGGTCTGCAGGAGCGACGTGGTGGGGGGCTCCTTGCCGTCCACCACCTCGAACGCCGGGGACGTCGAGTAGCTCAGCACGAGCGGGCGCGGGCCCTTGCCGCTGCTCCCGGAGAACTGGACCGTGTACGCCTCGGTCCAGTCCTTGGCGACCAACACGCCGTTGTCCTTGAGTTGCTTCCAGTAGTCGATCCAGCCCGGGTCCCCCTTGGCGCCGACGGTGGCGACGAGGAACGCGAGGCCGGGCGAGCTCGACGCCGCGTTCGGGACGACCAACAGGTCCTTGTACTCGGGCCTGGTGAGGTCGTCGAGGGTGGCGGGGACGGCCTTGCCCTGCGCCGTGAACCAAGCGGTGTCGGCGTTGATGCAGACGTCGCCGAAGTCGATCGGCACGAGGCGTCCGGAGTCGTCGGCCTTGAGTGCCTCGGCGTCGGCGTCCGGGAGGGCGACGCTCGCGTACGGCGCGATGACGCCCTCCTTGAGCGCTCGGCCGGCGAAGGTGTTGTCGATGCCGAAGACAACGTCTCCCAAGGGGGAGTCCTTGGTCAGGACGAGCTGGTTGGTCAGGGTGCCCGCGTCCCCGGGGGCGACGAAGGTGACATCCAGGCCCGACTCGGTCTCGAACTTCGTCAGCAGGGCCTCGGTGACGTTGAACGAGTCGTGGGTGACCACCGTCAGCTCGGTGCTCCCCGCACCGGAGGCGGTGGCCGCCGCGGAGGGGCCGGCCGACGACGCACCCGACGACGCACCCGGCGGCGTGGCGGTCGGCGCGCCGACGCAGGACGCGAGGGCCAGGGAAAGGCCGGCCACGAGGGCGACGGCGGGCGGACGGACGAACTGGGACATGCTTCCTCCTCAACTGGAGGGGACGGCCATCCCTGGCCGTGTGAGAACTCGACTCCCTCCGCCGGTCCTAACCGGTTCAGGTTCGAGGGTCTGCGGCGCTCCGCACTCTCAGCGCCCCCATGGGCGCTCCCCTGTCAGGGGGACAGTCTAGCTGCTGCCGGCGAACGCATTTCCGGGAGGACACTCCCCCAAGTTTCGTTGGGGAAATGTCCTCCCGGAAATGCACACGAGGCGAAGCGATGACTCAGCGGCCGGTGCCGGCGTAGACCACGGCCTGACCGTCGGCGTCCAGCCCGAAGGCGGTGTGGACGGCGCGGACGGCCTTGTCGAGTTCGTCGACGTCCACCAGCACCGAGATGCGGATCTCCGAGGTGGAGATCATCTCGATGTTGATGCCGGCCTGGGCCAGCGCCCGGAACGCCGTCGCCGAGACGCCGGGGTGCGAGCGCATGCCGACGCCGATGATCGACAGCTTGCCGATCTTGTCGTTGTAGATCAGCTCGGTGAAGCCGATGGTGGGCTGGGCGGCGCGCAGCGCGTCCATGGCCTTGTCGCCGTCGGACTGCGGGAGCGTGAAGGAGATCGCCGTGGTGCCACCCTCGACGGACACGTTCTGGACGATCATGTCGATGTTGATGCCCGCGGTGGCCACGGTCGTGAAGACCTCGGCGGCGGCACCCACGCGGTCCGGCACGCCGACCACGGTGATCTTGGCCTCGTGACGGTCGTGCGCGATGCCGGTGATGATCGGGTTCTCCACGGAATCCTCCTCGTCGATGTGCTTGACCCAGGTGCCCGGCTTGTCCGAGAACGACGACCGGACGTGCACCGGGACGTTCTCGCGGCGGGCGTACTCAACGCAGCGCAGGTGCAGGATCTTGGCGCCGTTGGCGGCCATCTCGAGCATCTCGTCGTAGCTGACCTCCGGCAGTCGCTGCGCGCCCGGCACGATGCGGGGGTCCGCGGTGAAGACACCGTCGACGTCGGAGTAGATCTCGCAGTAGCCGGCCTTGAGGGCCGCGGCCAGGGCCACAGCGGTGGTGTCGGACGCACCGCGTCCGAGCGTGGTGATGTCCTTGGTCGTCTGCGAGACGCCCTGGAAGCCCGCCACGATGACCACGTCGCCCTCGTCCAGGGCGGACTCGATGCGGCCGGGCGTGATGTCGATGATGCGGGCGTCGCCGTGCTTCTCGGACGTGATCACGCCAGCCTGCGAACCCGTGAACGAGCGGGCGGTGTGCCCCAGGTCGTTGATGGCCATCGCCAGCAGGGCGGCCGACATGCGCTCCCCGGCGGTCAGGAGCATGTCCAGCTCACGGGCGCGCGGGTTCGGGCTGACCTGCTGGGCGAGGTCGAGGAGGTCGTCGGTCGTGTCGCCCATCGCCGACACCACCACGGTCACCTCGAAGCCCTGCTCCTTCGTGTCGACGATGCGCTGGGCGACGCGCTTGATGCTGGCGGCGTCCGCCACCGACGAGCCACCGAACTTCTGCACCACACGCACTGTCGGGTCCCCTTCCTTCGTGAGGTGTCCAACTCTGCCACGCAACCCGACGGCACGGTGGATGTTCCCAACCGCCGGGCGTCCCGATGACATGCGAGGATGGACGCGGAAGGAGACCTTCATGAGCCACGACCCGGTACCCCAACGGCTGTCCGACGCCGAACGGGACGCCGCCGCCCAGATGCTGCGCGAACACTTCGAGGCCGGACGCCTCGATGCCGCCGAGTTCGACGAGCGACTCTCGGCGGCGCTGGCCGCGCGCGTCGCCGCCGACTTCCAACCCCTGTTCTCCGACCTGCCCGCGCCCCGGCCGGACCACGGCGGACCCACCGCACCCTCGCAGGCCGCTTGGACGGCTGCCTTCGGCTCGTCGCTCACCCCGCGCCCGACCGCCGGACCCCCGGCGCTGGGCAGCGGCACCGACTGGATCGGTGTCGCCCGCGGCGTGATCTGGCCGGCCGCGATCATCATGGCCATCATCACGGGCAACTGGTGGACCTTCATCCTGATCGCGATCATCGGCTCCATCGTGCTGGGCCAGATCTCCAACAACCAGCGCAAGCCACCGCCCCAACTGGGCCGCTGACCCTCGACCCTCGTCGCTCGTGGGCGGAATAGGCTTGCCCCCATGCGTGGCGAGTACAAGGTTCCGGGCGGCAAGTTGGTCGCGGTCGATGTCGAGGTGGCCGACGGGGTCATCTCCCGGGCGTTCGTCCACGGTGACTTCTTCCTCGAACCGGATGAGGCGCTGGAGGACATCAACGCCGCCCTCACCGGGCAACCCGACACGGCGAACGCCGAAACCCTCGGCCGCGCCATCGAGGCCGCCCTCCCCGACCACGTGCAGATGATCGGGTTCACCCCGGCGTCCGTCGGCATCGCCGTACGCCGCGCGCTCGGCAAGGCCACCGGCTGGGCCGACCACACGTTCGACCTCATCGGCCCCGTCACGATGGACCCCGCGATGCACGTCGCCCTCGACGAGGTGCTCACCCGCGAGGTCGCGGCGGGGACGCGCCCGCCGACGCTGCGCTTCTGGGACTGGGACTCCGCGCTCGTCGTGATGGGCAGCTTCCAGAGCTACGTGAACGAGATCGACCAGGAGGGCGCCGACCGGCACGGCATCCGCGTCGTGCGGCGCATCTCGGGCGGCGGCGCCATGTTCATGGAGCCGGGCAACTGCATCACCTACTCCCTGCACGTCCCGACGTCGCTGGTCGAGGGGCTCAGCTTCGAGCAGAGCTACGCGTTCCTGGACGACTGGGTGATGACTGCCCTGGCGGACGTCGGTGTCAACGCGCGCCACGTGCCGCTCAACGACATCGCCTCCGACAAGGGCAAGATCGCCGGCGCCGCCCAGAAGCGGTTCGCGGCGGGATCGGTCCTGCACCACGTGACGATGGCGTACGACATCGATGCCGACAAGATGCTGGACGTCCTGCGCATCGACCGCGAGAAGATCTCCGACAAGGGCACGAAGTCGGCCAACAAGCGCGTCGACCCCATGCGGTCCCAGACGGGCCTGCCCCGTGACGAGATCATCCGCCGCTTCATGGCGTCCTTCGCCGCCACCCACCAGACCCGGCCGGGGAGCTACACCGACGCCGAGTTGGCCGCGGCACGCACCTTGGTGGAGACCAAGTTCCTCACCGACGCCTGGACGCACCGCGTCCCCTGACCGGGGACCAGGGGACGCGGGGTCTTCACGCCGGGCCGTCAGCTACGCGCCGGGCCCGGCTGCTCGCGGGCGTCAGTTGCGGCGCGGGTTCCGCGGGTCGTCGGGGCCGTCGAAGACCTCCTCGACCGGACCACGCCCGTCGCGGTCCTTGTCGAACAGCGGCGCGTCGCGGCGATCGTCGTGGGCCGGGTCGTCCAGGACCGCATCCCGGTAGCCGCGGTCATCCCGCAGGCCGCCGGTGTCCCCGGCGTAGCCGAGGTCCCCGTGGGGGTCCGATTCCCGGTACCCGCGGCTGCCGGGCGTGGCGTCCGGGCCGTCGAGCACCTCGCCGACCGGGCCGCGCCCGTCGTTGTCGCGGTCGAAGAGGGAGCCCTCGCCACGACGGTCGTCGCGGTAGGCCGGATCGTCGCCGAGCACACTGGCGTCGGTGTGGTCGCGGTCGCCGGTGTACCCGGGGGCGCCAGCGTAGTCACGCTCGCCGGCGTAGTCCCGCTCGTCCGTCCAGCGACGCGTCCGCATCGCATCGGGGCCCACCCCATCGCCGCTCACGCCGTAGTAGAGGTAGAGCTCGTCCTCCTTGGCGCGGTCGAGGTGACCGTCCTCATCGATGTTCGGGGCGTCCTTGACGACGTCCTTGGTGTGGGCGACCACGAGGTCGTCGCCCTGGAGAGTGGCGCCGGCCAGCGGGACGAAGCTCGTGCTCATCCCGAAGAAGCCGGTGTGCACGGTGACCCACGTCGGCTCGCCCGTCTGGTCGTCGAGGTAGACCTCGCCGACGTTGCCGATCCGATCCCCGTTGGGATCGTGGGCGACTGCTCCGCGGATGCGGTCGATGTCGCTCTGCGTGAACATGGTGTCTCCTTCGTTCGATGTCGTTCGGTGGTGACAACACATCCCGGCGGACCGGGATGCCCCCTCCACGAGAGGCATACCCACCACCCTCGACCGCAAACGCGTCGACGACAAGCCCTGACGGCGCTTTCAGGCCGCAAATGGGTGCCCTCACCCGCCCCGCGTCCCGGGGCCGCTACGGGTCGACTCAGGGTGACACCGGTGGGCACGGCGGCCCGGCCCCGGGGCCTCAGGCCTTGGCCACCGAGAAGCTCAGCCCCAACTCGTCGTCGGTCACGACGGTGCCCGTGGGCTCCCCTTCCGTCATCGACGTGGCCAGCACCTCGTCGGCCACGAGGTCGGACGCCTCGCGGAGCGCCTCGCCCACCTCGCCACCGGCCGACCACACCAGGCGGATCCGGTCGGAGACCTCCAGGCCCTGGCGCTTGCGGGCGTCCTGCACCATGCGGACGACCTCGCGGACCAGACCCGCGCGCACCAGTTCCGGAGTCAGCTCGAGGTCGAGCGCGACGGTCTCGCCCTGCTCGTTGACGACCGACCAGCCCTCGCGCGGGCGCTCGGACACGATCACCTCGTCGGCGGTCACCACGGTGCCGCCGGCCCAGGCCACGGTCGCCTCCCCGGTCTCCACCAGCGCGGACGCCAGCGCCGCGGCGTCCGCCTCGGCGATCGCCTGGGCGACCTTCGGGGTGTCCTTGCCGAAGCGCTTGCCCAGCGCGCGGAAGTTGCCCTTGGCGGAGTGGTCGACGAGGTCACCGGCCGAGGCGAACGACTCCACCGCGCCGACGTTGAGCTCGGCCGCGATCTCCGCGACCAGCTCGTCGGTCAGGCGAGCGAAGGACGCGCTGGGCACCAGCAGGCGCTTCAGCGGCTGGCGGGTCTTCACCTGGGCCTCCGAGCGCGCACCGCGGCCCAGCTCGACGAGACGGCGGGTCAGGCTCATGGCCTCGACCAGGGCGTGGTCCTCGCTCGCGGCATCGGGCACCGGCCAGGTGGCCAGGTGGACCGATTCCGGGGCGCCCGGGACGGCCGCCACCACCAGGTCCTGCCAGACGCGCTCGGTGATGAACGGCGCCATCGGGGCCATGAGGCGGGTGACGACGTCGATGGTCTCGTGCAGGGTCCACAGGGCCGAGGGCTCGCCGTCCCAGAAGCGGCGACGCGAGCGGCGCACGTACCAGTTCGACAGGTCGTCGACGAACTCGCTCAGCAGCGAGCCGGCGCGCTGGGTGTCGAAGTTCTCCAGGGCATCGGTCACGTCGGCGATGAGCTCGTTGCGGACGGCCACCAGCCAGCGGTCCATCACCGGCCGTTCGGCCACGGCCGGCGCCTGGCCGGACGCCGGCGTCCACCCGTTCGTGCGGGCGTACAGCGACTGGAAGCTGACGGCGTTCCAGAAGGTCAGGAGCACCTTGCGGACCGTCTCCTGGATGGCGCCGTGCCCCACGCGGCGGGACGACCAGGGCGAGCCGGCGGCGGCCATGAACCAGCGCACCGCGTCCGCGCCGTGCTGGTCCATGAGCGGGATCGGCTCGAGGATGTTGCCCAGGTGCTTGGACATCTTGCGTCCGTCCTCGGCGAGGATGTGGCCCAGGCACAGGACGTTCTTGAAGTCGGACTGGTCGAACACGAGCGTGCTGACCGCCATCTGGGAGTAGAACCAGCCACGTGTCTGGTCGATCGCCTCGCAGATGAAGTCGGCCGGGAACGCCTGCTCGAACTTCTCCTTGGAGCCCTCGACCCACGGGTAACCCCACTGGCCGAACGGCATGGAGCCCGAGTCGTACCAGGCGTCGATGACCTCCGGAACACGGTGCGACGGCTTGCCGCAGGTCGGGCAACCGAAGGTCACCTCGTCCACGAACGGACGGTGCGGGTCGAGCTCGGACAGGTCGCGACCCGTGAGCTGCGACAGCTCGGCCAGGGATCCGACGCAGACCTGGTGGTCGTCCTCACAACGCCAGATGGGCAGGGGCGTGCCCCAGTAGCGCTTGCGCGACAGGGCCCAGTCCACGTTGTTGTCCAGCCAGTCGCCGTAGCGGCCGTGCTTGATGTGCTCGGGATACCAGGTGGTCGCCTCGTTCTCGCGGACGAGCGCGTCCTTGATCGCGGTCGTCCGGATGTACCACGACGGCTGCGCGTAGTAGAGCAGTGTGGTGTGGCAGCGCCAGCAGTGCGGGTAGCTGTGGTCGTAGTCGAGGACGCGGAACATGAGACCGCGATCCTGCAGGTCGGCCACGAGCGCCTTGTCGGCGGTCTTGAAGAACTGGCCCCCCACCAGGCCGACCGACTCCTCGAAGGTGCCGTCGGGGCGGATCGGGTTCACCATCGGCAGCCCGTAGGCGCGGCAGGTGATCATGTCGTCCTCACCGAAGGCCGGTGCCTGGTGGACGAGGCCGGTGCCGTCCTCGACGGTGACGTACTCGGCGTTGACGATGTAGTGGGTTCCGCCGACGACGTCGGGGAACTCGAGCAGCTCGAACGGACGCTGGTAGCGCCAGCCTTCCATCTCCTTGCCGGAGAAGGACGGGCCGAGCATCCAGCCCTCGCCCAGCACCTTCTCGGCGAGCGGCTCGGCGATGACGAGCGTGTCGTCGTCCTTGCTCGCCACCACGTACGTGACGTCGGGGTGCGCGGCGACGGCGGTGTTGGAGACGAGCGTCCATGGGGTCGTCGTCCAGACCAGCAGGTCGGCCTTGCCCTCGAGCGGGCCCGAGGTCAGCGGGAACCGGACGTAGACCGACGGGTCCGTGACGTCCTCATAGCCCTGGGCGAGCTCGTGGTCCGACAGGGTCGTCCCACAGCGGGGGCAGTAGGGGGCGACGCGGTAGTCCTCGACGAGGAGCCCCTTGGAGTGGATCTCCTTCAGCGACCACCACACCGACTGGACGAAGTCCGTCGACATGGTCCAGTACGCGTCCTCCATGTTCACCCAGTAACCCATGCGCTCGGTGAGCTCGGCGAAGGCGTCGACGTGGCGTCCGACGGACTCACGGCAGCGCGCGTTGAACGCCTCGATGCCGTACTTCTCGATGTCCGGCTTGCCGTTGAAGCCGAGTTCCTTCTCGACGGCCAGCTCGACGGGCAGACCGTGGCAGTCCCAGCCGGCCTTGCGCTCGACGAGGTGGCCCTGCATCGTCTTGAAGCGGGGGAACACGTCCTTGAACACGCGCGCCTCGATGTGGTGCGTGCCCGGCATGCCGTTCGCGGTGGGCGGGCCCTCGTAGAACGTCCAGCGCGGCCCGTCCGCCGTGCGCGCAAGGGACTTGGCGAACGTGTCGTTGGCCTGCCAGAAGGCGAGGACGTCGTGCTCCATCGCAGGCAGGTCGACCTGCGGGGCGACGGTGTTGTACCCGGGCTGGGTCATGGGTGTTCCTCTTCGTTCCTCGGTGTTGAGCCGTGCGGACGAAGGGACGAGGCCGAGCCCCGCGGTACCACCCTCCTTGGGTCTCCTCGTTGCGTGCGCTGGTCGCGCGCGCTCGGGGAAGGCCCCACTCTTGCTCGCCGCGGCCGGGTCTAGTGAGGCCCCTCCGCTCGGTCGGAGCCCGTTCTTCCGGCAGCTCCGGGGTGATGGCCCCATCTCTGCCTTGCGGACGCCCGACATTCTACATGCGAGGATGAGGACATGCTCCCTGCCACCCTCCCCACGCCGGACGCCGTAGGGGAGGTGGCATGGACGGCCTCCTCTGGGTGCTGACCGGCGTGGGCGCCCTCGTGGTCGTCTGCTCCTTCGTCCTGCTGCGCAAGGTGCCCGCCGAGATCCGCCCCGTCGCGATCGTGCCGCTGGTGGTCGTGCTGGTGGGCTTCACCATCGGCTTCCTGCTGCTGGCGGGGGTCTTCGGCTAACGCCGACGGAGCAGGCCCCGCCGCAGGGCGAATTGGGTCGCCAACCGCGCGACCTGATCGGTCGGGAGCGAGAACTGCCGGCCGATGATCGCCCCCACGCTGCTGCCGAGCGCCAGCCCGATCCCGGTCAGCGCCGAGAGCATGAGCAGCTCGGACGCCGTGTCCCCCGGATCCACGGCCGGGACCCCGACCACCAGCCGGAACAAGGCCCGGTACAGGAACATGCCCGGCATCAGCGGGGCGATGCCCACGGTCACGATGGCGATCGCGGGCGGGCCGACGCGGCGCGCGAGCAGGTGCCCGAGGAACCCGACGACCGCCGCCGCCACGCCCGCCGCGATGGGGTATTCACCCCCCACCGGAGCCAGCACCATGAGGTAAGCGATCCAACCCACGCCGCCGAACCCCCCGACAATCAGGGCGCCGCGGGGGCCCAAGCCGCTGGCGACGCCGAGCCCCAGCGAGAAGAACCCGGCGGCGGCGACCTGGACGGCCGGGTGCGGCGACGGGATGGACTCGGCGGCCAGGTACGCCGGCGCGCCGAGCCGGACGCCGAGCCACAGCACCCCCGCGACCCCCAGGATCAACCCACCCGTGCGCATGAGGAGTTCAACCACCCGGGCACCGGCGGTGATGAAGTAGCCGTCGAGGGCGTCCTGGGCCGACGCCACGACGCCCATGCCGGCCAGCATCGACACCATTCCGGAGGCGACGACCAGGGAGGGCGACATGGCCCACAGTTCGTCAACCCCCCGTTGCCGCAGGTACATCAGGAGCACCGCGAGAACCATGGGGATCGCCCCCGCCGCCACCTGTGCGAAGAAGTACGAGACCGGACGCTTCGCCAGCACGATCCCGAGCACGCCGATCAGCAGCGTCGCGAGACCGGCGACGACCATCTCCAGGAGCTCGCCTCCCAGCAGGGCGCAGATGCTCGCTCCCTGCACGAACGCCGCGACCAGCAGGACCCACCGCCGGTACTCCCGGCCGTTCTCCTCTCGCTCCTTCAGCCGACGGGTGGCCTCCTCAGGGCCCAGTTCCCCTGCGCACACGGCGTCCACGACCCCGGTGAGGTGGCCCAGCCGGGCGTAGTCGTGGGACAGGGCGGGCACCGTCCGCACCATGGTGACGGGCGCCTCGTCCTCGGCCCCGTAGCCGCTGACCGTCACCGACGTGAACGTGACCTCGACCTGGAACTGGAGGCGCCGCGCCATGGCCAGCCGCAGGATCAGCTGCGTGGCCTCCGCTGCGGAGGCCCCGGCGACGAGGGCGACGGCACCCACCCGGGTGGCGAGGGCCACATAGGGCACCAGTTCGGACCGGCGCGCCCTCGGCGGGGGTTCGGTCGCCGCCCGACGCGGGCGGCGCAGGAGCCGCTCGAGGTCGTCGCCCGGCCGGCGCTGGGACTTCCCGGTGGCCTCGGACATCAGGGCCGCAGGACGACCTTGCCCAGCACCTGTCCGGACTCCAAGGCCGCCAAGGCCCCAGCCACCCCGTCGAAGCCGACCACGCTGTGGATCGCCGGCCGCACGCCGGAGGTCTCCAGCAGTTCGAGCAGCGCCTTGAACTCGCTGGTGTTGCCCATCGTCGAGCCGATCACCCGCAGTTGCAGGAAGAAGACCCGGTTCAGGTCGGCCGGCGGGTTCGCCCCGGAGGTGGCCCCACACACCACCACCGTTCCGCCGGGCACCAAGGACTTCAGCGAGTGCGACCAGGTCGCCTCCCCGACGGTCTCGACGACCAGGTCGACACGCTCCGGCAGCCGCGCCCCGGGCTCGAAGGCCTCGTCGGCGCCCAGGCCGAGCGCGAAGGCGCGCTTCTCCTCGGTGCGAGCGGTCGCCCACACCCGGTGACCCAGCGCCTTCGCGAGCTGGATGGCTGCCGAGGCCACCCCGCCCGAGGCGCCCTGGACGAGGACGGTGCCCGGCTTCCACAGCCCGGAGTCCCGGGTCAGCATCCGGAAGGCCGTCAGGTACGCGGTCGGCAGGCAGGCGGCCTCCTCGAAGGAGAGCGCCGCCGGCTTCGGGATGAGGTTGCGCTCGGGGACCACCACCCACTCGGCCAGGGTGCCCTGGTGGAGTTCGGAGAGCAGGGATCGCTTGGGGTCGAGCGTCTCGTCGCGCGTCCAGCCGTCCGAGGCGATGACCGCGTGGACCACGACGTCACGTCCGTCCTCGGTGGTGCCCGCGGCGTCCGTGCCGAGGATCATGGGCATGCGGTCGTCGGGGAGTCCGACCCCCCGCAGCGACCACAGGTCGTGGTGGTTGAGCGAGGCCGCCCGGACGCGAACCCTCACCCATCCCTCGGGGAGGGTCGGCTCGGGTCGCTCCCCCACCCGGAGGGCGGACAGGGGGTCGGCGGGGTTGGCTGCTTCGACGAAGACGGCTCGCATGAGCCCCAGACTAGGGTGACCCGGTCGCCGGCGCTCAGGACGTAGCGCCATCTGGACCACATGAACAGCCGTCCACGCACCACCCAGTCACCATCACCGCTTGTCAGAGCGATGCGCCGAATAGCGCCGGAACCAAATGTGGTCCAGATGGCGCTACGTCAGCGACAACCCCAGCAGACGCTCGATCACGACGGCCACGCCATCGGCGTCGTGGTGCAGGGTGACCTCGTCGGCGACCTCCAGCGCGCCCGGAACCGCATTGCCCATGGCCACGCCGAGTCCCGCCCACTGGAGCATCTCCACGTCGTTCAGGTTGTCGCCGAACGCCACCACCTCGGACGGGTCGATGCCCCGGTCAGCGGTGAACCGCACGAGGGCGGACGCCTTGGAGACCCCGCTGCGCCCCACCTCCAGGAACGGCGCCCCGGACGTCGTGGAGTGGGTGCCCGGCACCGCGAGACCGCGGGCCACCTCGAGCAACTGCTCCGGAAGAACCCTTCTGTCGGGGTGCTTGACGACGAGCTTCAGCGACGGCTCGGCCAGCACGTCGTCGAGGCTCGCGAAGCGGTGTTCGACCCGCCAGAGCGCGCTGCCGGCGCCGGGGTCCTGTTCACCGGTGTAGCCGTACTGCGCGACGTACTCGTTGCCGGCGTTCCGCACCGACACCACGTGGGCGTCCGGGAACTCCTCCAGCAGCGCCAGCGCGAGGGTGCGCTGGGCGTCGACGTCGATCAACTCCTCGAACAGGACATGGCGCGTGGGCAGGTCGACCGCCACGGCCCCGTTCGAGCCGACCACGAACCCGTCCAGCGACGTTCCGGCGACCAGGGCGCCGATCGAGTAGGGCTGGCGTCCCGAGATGGCGAGCACCTCGATGCCCGCTGTCCTCGCCGCCGCGAAAGCGGCACGGTTGCGGTCGCTGAGGGAGTGGTCGGAGCGGATGAGCGTGCCGTCCACGTCGGTGGCGATCAACCGGACGCCCACGTCAGATCCCCACCTGGCGGCGTCCGGCGAAGGCACGCCCCAACGTGACCTCGTCGGCGAACTCCAGGTCGCCCCCCACGGGCAGTCCGGACGCCAACCGCGACACCGTGATGCCGGTCGGGGCGAGCAGCCGGGTCAGGTAGGTCGCGGTGGCCTCGCCCTCGACGTTGGGGTCGGTGGCGAGGATGACCTCGGTCACCACCGGCCCCTGGAGACGACGCAGGAGCTCGGCGATGTGCAGGTCCTCGGGACCCACGTGGTCGATGGGGCTGATCGCGCCGCCCAGGACGTGGTAGAGCCCCCGGAACTCGCGGGTGCGCTCGATGGCGGCGACGTCCTTCGACTCCTCCACCACGCACACCGTCGACTGGTCCCGTCGGGGGTCACGACAGATCCGACAGGTCGTCTCCTCGGACACGTTGAAGCAGATGTCGCAGAAACGCACCTTGTCGGCGACCTCACGGAGGGCGTCCGCCAAGCGGTCGACGTCCTCCCGATCGGTGTTCATCAGGTGGAACGCGATGCGCTGGGCGCTCTTCGGCCCGATGCCGGGGAGCCTGCCCAGTTCGTCGATCAGGGTCTGGATGGGACCTTCATACACGTCTGGCCGACGCCCTAGAAGTTCAGGCCGGGGATCTGCGGCATCGCCGCAGCGGCGAGCGCCTGCACCTGCGTGTTCGCGTCGCGCACGGCGAGCACGATCAGGTCACCCAAGGTCTCGGTGTCCTCGGGGTCGACGGCCTTCGGGTCCAGGCGCACCTCGGTGAGCTCACCACCGCCGGTCATGGTCACGGTGACCAGACCACCCCCGGCGGTGCCGGTCACGGTCCTGCTCGCGAGCTCGGACTGCGCGTTCTGCATCTGCTCCTGCATGGCCTGGGCTTGGGCCAGCAGCGCGTTCATGTCGAACCCGCCGCCCTCGGTGCCGAACATCGACATCGGTGACCTCCTCACGTCGCTCCCATCGTAGGGGATGCCCCGACTAGGCTGATTCACAGGAGGACGCCCATGCAGCGACGCACGCCGCCACGCACGACCGTCGGTGTCCTCGCGCTCGGCGCAGCCCTCGGTGTGCTGGTCGCCGGGTGCTCCACCCCGACGGGAGAGCCCATGGACACCCCCTCAGACCGTCCGCCGATCACCACGACCCCGCCCTTGGAGCCGGAGCCGGTGAGCCCCTCGGCGCCCTCCCCCGGGCCGCGCACGCCGGTTCCCGAGGCGGTGATCGCCCGTCCCGAGGTCCAGGCCGCCATCCGCGACGAAGCCGAGCGCCTCGGTGTCGACCCGAAGGACGTGGAGGTCGTCCTCCACGAGGCGGTCACGTGGAGCGACGGCTCGATCGGGTGCCCCGAGCCCGGCATGCTGTACACCCAGGCCCTCGTCGAGGGCCACCGCCTGGTGCTGCGCGTGGCCGGCAACGAGGCCAACTACCACGCCGGACGCAACGGCACCTTCCGGTACTGCGCCAACCCGACGCCGCCCGCGTCCACGGCCTCCTGAAGCGCCGACCTCAGGCCTCGGGAGGCTCCTCACCGAGGAACTCCGCGCCCAAGTGGCGCGTGAGCAACTCGTCGGCGTTCGTGACGCCCTCGTCCAGGTCGATGTCGTCGGGTGACTCCTCCGCCTCGGCCTCCTCGTCGACCGGACCCACCTGCGTGGCCTGGATGTTCGCGCGCGCCAACTCCGCTCCCCGCGCCGCGACAGCCGCGGCCTCGGCGTCCGCCACGGACGCCGTGGGCTCGGCCGGGCGTGCGGACGGGGCCGGCGCCGGGGCCGAGTCGAACGCCGGGGTCGGCGGTGGCGGCGGCTGGTCGCCCGCCACGGTCTGGATCGTCGGAGCGACCCCCAGCACCTCCAGCACCGCCTCGCGGACGACCTGGTCACTGCCGCCCCGCGAGAAGCTGTCGCGCGCGCCGGGGTTGTTGAACGCGAGGGTCAGCACCCCCTCGCTGAAGTCCTGGACCTGCGCGTTCTCGCGCACCGTGATCCACGTCACGCGGCGCCGGACCTTGATCTTCTCCAGCACCTCGGGCCACTGGTTGCGGACCTGCGCGGTGGTGAGCACCGCCGGATCCCCCACGGGCGGGCGTGGGCCCGTCGCGCCGGGCGCCGGGGGCCGACCCGGCGCTTGGTAATGGGGCTGGGGCTGCGGCGCGGGCTCCTGCCGCTGCGGCTGGGCCGGGGGGGCATCGGGCCACGGGTCGCCCCATGGCTCGGCCACCGGCGGACGACCGGGGCCAAGCTGCTGCTGTCGCTCGGGCGCGGGGCGCTGCGCGGGTGCGGAGGGCCGAGTGGCTGCCGGTGCCTGTGCCGGGGACGGGCCCTGTGCCGCTGACGGGACGCGCGGCTGCGCCGGGGGCTGCTCGTGCGCCGGGCGATGCTCGTGGGCCGGGGGCTGAGAGGGGCGCGCCGCCTGAGGGGCCTGTGCCTGAGGCGTCGCGGGGGCGTCCGCCCGCTCGGGACGCGCTGCGTGCACCTCGCCGGCGGACGCCATCTGGAGGCGTCGCTCCAGTCGATCCAGTCGCGCGTGGACGCCGCGGTCGTCGGCATCCGCCCCCGGCAGGAGCACGCGGGCGCACATGAGCTCCAGGTGGAGGCGCGGGGCCGTCGTTCCGCGCATGTCCGTCAGCCCCTTGGCGATGACCTCGGCGGCCCGGGTGAGTTCGCCGCGCCCCATGCCGTTGGCCTGCGTGGTGAGGCGTTCCCCCTGGTCGGCGGCGACGTCGACCAGGCCGGTGGCCAGCGCGTCCGGCACGGCGGCGACGATGATGAGGTCGCGGAGGCGGCGCAGCAGGTCCTCGGCGAAGCGACGCGGATCCTGCCCCACCTCGATCACCTTGTCGATGCACGCGAACACGCCGTGCGAGTCACCGGCGGCGAAGGCGTCCATGATCTCGTCGAGCAGGCTGTCGGGGGTGTAGCCGAGCAGCGCGGTGGCCTGGGCGTAGCTGACGCCCTCCTCGGCGGCGCCGCCCAGGAGCTGGTCCAGCACCGACAGCGAGTCGCGGACGGAGCCCGCCCCCGCGCGGACCACCAGGGGCAGCACGCTCGGGTCGACGCGGACGCCCTCGGCCTCGCAGAGCGTGGAGAGGTAGCCGCTCAACGTGCGCGGCGGAACGAGGCGGAACGGGTAGTGGTGCGTGCGGGACCGGATGGTGCCGATGACCTTCTCCGGCTCGGTCGTCGCGAAGATGAACTTCACGTGGGCGGGCGGTTCCTCGACGACCTTGAGCAGAGCGTTGAAGCCCTGCGGCGTCACCATGTGCGCCTCGTCGATGATGTAGATCTTGTAGCGGCTGTGGACCGGCGCGAAGAACGCCCGCTCCCGCAGGTCGCGCGCCTCGTCGACGCCGCCGTGCGACGCCGCGTCGATCTCGATCACGTCGATGCTGCCGGTGCCGCCCCGGGCCAGGTCGACACACGAACGACAGGTGCCACACGGAGTCGGGGTCGGACCCTGCTCGCAGTTGAGGCAGCGTGCCAGGATGCGCGCCGACGTCGTCTTGCCACAGCCACGCGGCCCGCTGAACAGGTAGGCATGGTTGACCCGGTTGTTCACCAGGGCGCGCTTGAGCGGCTCGGTCACGTGCTCCTGGCCGATGACGTCATCGAACGTGTCGGGCCGGTAGCGGCGGTAGAGGGCGAGAGGGGCCTCCGGGGCCACGCGGTCCGGCACGGCGAGCGGTGCATCAGGGGCCGCGCCGGGTGCCACGCGGTCCGGCACGGCGAGCGGTGCCTCGGGGGCGGGCACGGCGAGCGGCACCTCGGGGGCGGGCACGGCCACCGGTGCCTCGCCCGCTCCGTCCGCCTCGTCGTCGGGGTCGATCGGGATCTCGGACATCTCGTCCATCTCCAGATCCATCTCAGGGTCGTCGACCGGCGTGGGCTCGGTGGGCAGGATCAGCTCGTCCGGCTCCGTACCGAAGAGGTCGGGACCATCCTGGTCGTAGGCGTCGTAGCCCTCGTCGACGACGTCATCATCGTCGTCGAACAGCCCACCCATCGCGTCTTGTGCCACGTCGAGCACACTACTGGGTCCCTCCGACAGCGCGCGGTCGGGTGGACGCCGAGGGAGCGGTCAGAAGGTGGTCGCCCAAGAAGGCGGACGCCCACGGAGCCGTCAGAAGGTGGTCGTCCGGAGGCCGTCCTGGGTCCCGAGCAACTGGACCGCGGCCCGCTGGTGCGCGAACACGCCCACGGTGACCACACCGGGCCACGAGTTGACCTCGTCCTCCAGCGCGAGGGGGTCGGTGATCCGCAGGCCGCGGACATCGAGGATGTGCTGGCCGTTGTCGGTCACGTACACATCGCCGGACGCCGTGCGCCGCAGCACCGCCTCGCCGCTGGTGCCGGCGACCCCGCGCGCGAAGCGACGCGCCACGGTGTTCGCCGCCATCGGGATCACCTCGACGGGCAGTCCGAAGTCGCCGAGCACGGCCACGGCCTTCGACTCGTCCACGATGCAGATGAACCGGTCGGCCATGCCGGCGATGATCTTCTCGCGCGTCAGCGCGCCACCGCCGCCCTTGATCATGAAGCCGCGGGGGTCGATCTCGTCCGCGCCGTCGATGTAGACGTCGAGGTGGTCGACCTCGTTGGCGTCCATGATCGGGATGCCCAGCCTGCGCAGCTGGTCCGACGACGCCTCCGAGCTCGAGATCGCCCCGACGACCCGGTCGGCGACCTCACCCAGCGCGTTGATGAAGTGGGACGTCGTCGACCCCGTGCCGACGCCCACCACCGAGCCGGGCGCCACGTACTGGATCGCAGCGCGTCCGACCATCTCCTTGAGCTCGTCCTGGGACAGGCCAGCCATCGGTGTGCCTCCTTTGGTCACCGCCAGCATGGCGGGTCGCGCGCCGCGGTGCAGGCGGTTCGGCCAAACCGACCCGCCCGCGAAAAGGGGCCCCCGCGCACCTGACAGAGCTCACTGACCCTTGCTGCCTTCCGGCCCTGGGGGAGTTGGGCGAGGTACCACCGCGCGGGGACCCGAGGACCAGCATAACCGATGCGGCGAGGGTCCCGCCGCCGGGGACCCGTCAGCGCAGGTCGGCCCCGAGGCGTCCGTAGCGCTGGAGGACGTTGCCCATGTTGTAGCGGTAGTGCTCGTAGGTGGCGAGGTCCTCCTTCGACACGTGGACGTGCTCCTCGATCGCCTCGCCGCGGAGGAGTTCGTAGCCGTCCTGCAGCGTGTCGACCACGCCCAAGGCCTTGGCGCCGAGGATGGCCGCCCCCAGGCCGGAGCCCTCGGCGGAGCCGGTGACGATGAGGGGGCGGTTGAGGACGCCGGCCACCACGTCGCGCCACAGAGCCGAGCGGAAGACCCCGCCGGTCGCGCGGATCTCCTCGACGCGGGCGATCATGCGCAGGCGGCGCAGGATCGTCCAGAGCTGGAAGGCCACGCCCTCCACCCCCGCGCGGATGAAGTGGTCGGGCGTGTGCGGACGCCTCACGTGCAGGAACGCGCCCCGGATCTCCGAATCCCACAGGGAGGCGCGTTCGGAGACGAGGTAGGGGATGCAGACCAAGCCGTCCGAGCCGGCCGGGATGAGCTCGGCGCGGCGGCAGGCTTCGGCGTCATCGGCCCCCTCGGGCGCGAAGGTCTCGGTCAGCCAGCGCTGGACCATCCCGCCGTTGCTGACGGCGCCGCCGGCCACCCAGACGTCGCCGGTCAGCGCGTAGCAGAACAGCCCGGACACGACCGCCGGCGCGCGCATCACCATGCGCAGCGCCCCGGACGTACCGATCGACAGCCCCGCCTTGCCGACCTCCATCGCGCCGGTGCCGAGGTTGCCCAGCGGGCCGTCGCCGGCGCCGACCACCACCGGCAGGCCGGCGGGCAGGCCGATCACGGACGCGGCGTCCGCCGAGAGCGGCAGGATGTCGGTCGTGTCGTGCAGTTGCGGCAACTGGTCGGGGCGGATGCCGGCCACCTCGAAGGCCTCGGGGTTCCAGTCGCGGGTCTCCATGTCGAGCATGCCGCTGCCGGACGCCGTGGACAGCTCGGTCGCGACCTGCCCGGTGAGGATGACGAGGATCCAGTCCTTGAGGCCGATCCAGTGCGGCGTGGCGCGGAGCAGGTCGGGGTCGTGGTCGCCGAACCAGCGCAGCTTGACCAGCGGGGACATCGGGTGGGTCGGCGTCCCGGACGTGAAGTGCAGGCGGGGGCCGGTCGCGTGCGCGTTGAGCTGCTCCGCCTGGAGGGACGCTCGCGAGTCGGCCCAGGTGAGG
The DNA here is from genome assembly GCF_059515965.1 of Propioniciclava sp. LT432. Classification (NCBI taxonomy): domain Bacteria; kingdom Bacillati; phylum Actinomycetota; class Actinomycetes; order Propionibacteriales; family Propionibacteriaceae; genus Propioniciclava; species Propioniciclava sp. LT432. The sequence goes on from NZ_JCAKNE010000012.1 coordinate 84,135, forward strand.
AGCTCGGTCACGGGCCGCAGGTCGGCGTCCAGCCCCATCAGGCCGTGCATCGCTGTGGAGATCGAGATGCCGAGGACGCGCCCGGGCTCGACCCGGGCGACCACGTCGGCGAGCGCCCCGAGGACGCCGGCGGCGATGGCGTCCGGTTCCTGGACGTGCCAGCCCGGACGCGGACCCAACAACGGGTACTCGCGCGCTGCGGTGGTGCGGAGGGTTCCATCGAGCGAGAACAGCGAAGCTTTCGCCGCCGTCGTGCCGACATCCAACCCCAGGATCACGTCTCCGTGGGACATGGGCCTCCTCCTCCGTCGCGGGTGTTGTCACGCAGGCTAGCCCCGAGGCGGCGTCAGGGTGCCTTGATGGCCAACCGGGAGCCGGCAAGAACCGGCAACCGCTCTCGCGCCTCGCCGAGCGTCGAGGTGTCGAGGTCGACCACGAGCAACTCCGGCCCCGCACCGGCCTCGGCGAGGACGTCCCCCAAGGGGCCGGCCACGACGCTGTGGCCAACCCCCGTCGGGGAGCCCGGCCGGACCTCGACGCCGACGCTGGCGGGATCGGCCTGACCGGGGGCAACGATGAAGCAGGTGGAGTCCATGGCCCGGGCGACGCACAGGGCACGCCACTGGGTGGCCTTGTTCGGCCCGTTCGCCCAAGAGGCCGGGACCAGGATCACCTCGGCGCCCTCTTGCGCCAGGTGCTTGAACAATTCGGGGAAGCGAATGTCGTAGCAGGTGGCCAGACCGAACCGGACGCCGCCGAGCGTCACCAGCACGGGCTCGTCCCCGGCCTGGACATGACGCGACTCGACGAACCCCCACGCATCGAAGAGGTGGATCTTGTCGTAGGTCGTGGCGATGTCTCCGGCGTGGTCGACGACCAGCAGGGTGTTGCGGGCGCGCTTGCGCCCCGGCTCCGGGGCGCCGTCCGGCTGGGCGGGCGAGCCCGGGGTGAACATGCCGGCCACGATCGCGATGGCGAGGTCGTGCGCGACCTGCCGGACGCCGGTCGCCCAAGGCCCGTCCAGCGGTTCGGCGATGTCGGCGGACCGCGTGGCGAAGCTGGCCATCGTCGCCTCGGGGAACACGACCAACTCCGCTCCGTCGTTCGCGGCACGGGTCGCGGTCTCTCGGACGAGGGCGAGGTTGTCCACCGGGGACGTGCCGGCGACGACCTGGGCCAGGGCGATGCGCATGCCCCTCATTCGACTGGGCTCGGGCGCCCCGAGTCAACACCGATGTCCGATTGGGCCGGACGCGCCCGGATCAGTTATCATCTCCGACGGAGGATTCGCCTAGAGGCCTATGGCGCTCGGTTGGAAACCGGGTTGGGTTCACGCCCTCACGAGTTCGAATCTCGTATCCTCCGCCACGCGAAACCGGCTCTGACGAGGCTAAATAGCCTGTCAGGGCCGGTTGTGGTTCCGGCTCATTCCCTTAGCGTTCCCTTAGTAATCGGCTCTTTGGAGGTGAGAGCACTCACTTGCCGGCGTCGTGGCGCCCTCGCTGGGTGTGGAGCGTGGTTGCTCCGAACCGGCTCTGGCCATAGGGCCCGGACCGGAGGAGAGCGCTTGTGCAGATCTGGGCGGGGACCGGCGTGTCGGGTTTCGCGGTGGCTTAGGATCTGGCCTGCCGACTGGCACACGGGAGGGGATCGATGAGCGCTACAGGGAGCCGCACCTGCTCTTGGTGCGGAACGATCGGCCACGATCGGCGGACGTGCGATGTGCCCCCGAACGCGGGTCAGTGTGGTGCATGTGGCTACCACGGGCACGACCGGCGCAACTGCCCGCGGAAGTAACGCTCCGGGCCGACGGGGTCAGGTTGGGCTGACCAAGGCGGTCTGGATCTGCCGGATCACGACGCCCAGGACGCCGGAAGTGAGCAGTCCCGATCCGAGTGGGCCTGCGGTGTCCTGTCCGAGAAGCGGCAGGCGCGCGAGCGCTTCGCGGACCGGCTGGGTCATGTGCTCCAGTTGCCAGCGGACCTCGGCGTCCATCGCGTCATCTGGATCGGTAGCAGCCAAGCCGGCGGCTCTCGCAGCGTAGGCAGCTGCACCCAGTGCGTGGGCCCCCATGTGGCAGACACCGGAGGCCTGTGCCGCTGAACGGGCGGCGGCGATTGCGGCGGGGCCAGCGACAGCATGGGCGGCCCGACCGGCGACGAAGCGGTCGCGGATCTGTCCGGCCGTGTCCAGTTCACCTCGACCAAAGGCGCGTGTCCGAGCGATTCCGTCCGCCGGTCTGCCATCGGTGGGTGCCTCGGCCTCGAACATCGTGACCACCCGGTCGGCACAGTCGGCAGCCCAGAGCGCCACGATCCTCCGATCGTCCTCGCTGAGCGTCTGCGGTGAACCCATGGCGGCCAGCCTCGCACACCCGCGTGCCGGCATCGCGATTACGACCGACGTCGCGATCTGGGGTGGGCTGCCTGTCCGGAACGAGCCCGGTCGGCGGCTTAAGGGGAAGCCAGCCATCCCGTGCTGGCGGTGGCGATCGAGGAGCCGAGTATGACTATCAGTGCCCCCAACGTGAAGCCGGAGTTCGTCTCGTTGCAGGAGGCGGCCGTGTTGTACAGCGTGAGTGTCGATCTGTTGCGTCAGCGGATCGCGGCAGGTGAGTTGCCGGCGGTGCATGCCGGGCGACGGCTCATCCGGGTCCGGCTGGAGGACCTGAAGCGGGTGTTCCGCCCGGTCCCCTCGGTCTACACCCGGGCCCGTCGCCGCGCGTCGTGAACGAGCACCCGGTGATGTCCGTGCCGGAGCGTGATCGTCCGCTCGTTCTGTACGACCTGTTGGGCGAGATCGCCAGGCTCAGGGTCAGCGGCGCCGGTTCGGGCGAGGTCGACCGGCTGGCTGAGGAGTTCCGGCGGTTGCGGGCGGAGTTGTGATGGCCGACCGGACGCTGACCGAGGCGCAGCGGGAGGCTGCCGATCGGGCCCGTCGGGAGACGGTTGAGCAGTTGCACCAGCAGTTGGCCGACAACATCTCCAACCTGGACGACAAGGATGGGTGGCAGCGCTGGCTGGGGATGGCCGCCAGGCTGCATAGGTACAGCTTCAACAATGTGGTGTTGACGATGCTGCAGATGCCGGACGCGACGGTGATTGCCGGTTATCGGGCGTGGCAGTCGATGGGTCATCAGGTTCGGCGTGGGGAGAAGGCGATCAAGATCCTGGGTCCGGTGACCCGGAAGGTGGAGCTGGTTGACCGCTCGACCGGTGAGCCGGTCCGGGATGCCGAGGGCCGGCCGCAGTTCGTCCGGCAGCTGGTCGGGGTTCGCCCGGTGAGTGTGTTCGACGCGAGTCAGGTCGACCCGCCCGTCCAAACGTCGCCGGAGCCGACCTTGTTGCGCGGTGAGGCGCCGCCCGGGTTGTGGGACTCGCTGGCCGAACTCGTGGCTGCGGAAGGCTTCCGGTTGACCCGCGGCGACTGTGGCGGGGCGAACGGGCTGACCGACTACACGGCTCGCGACGTCCGGGTCAGGGCCGATGTCGACGACGCCCAATCGACCAAGTCACTGATCCATGAGTTGGCGCACGTTCTGATCCGTCCCGAACCGGGCGAGGTGTACGCCGGCGCCTGCCGTGGCCGCCGGGAGGTCGAGGCCGAGTCGGTGGCGTACGTCGTCGCGGCCGCGCACCACCTGGACACGAGCCAGTACACGTTCAACTATGTCGCCGGGTGGGCCACGCAGGCGGCCACACCCGAGCACGGCATCGAGGCGGTCGTCGCTGAGACCGGAGCGCGCGTGATCGCCACCGCCGACAAGATCCTGGCGCACACCAAGCCCGCCGACCTGGAATCCCGGCTGGTCGACGCCGTCGCTGAAGACCTCGGCGTCGCGGTGCCGATGGCGCCGCAGCTGGCTGGCCGCACTCCCGAACCCGAGGTGTGGGAAACCATCACATCCACGGTGAGCCTCGGGGCGCGGGAGGATGCGCGTCGACCGATCCCGCTGAACCAGGAGGTTCGGACGATGGGTCTGAGGATCTGAAGGGATGGCTGGATGATCAACGCAACTGGGCGACGCACTCTTGCCTCGCCGAGGCGGGAAGGGGTGGCCGGGCCGGAAGGAGGACGCCGAGATGGTTGCTGTTATTGCAGTTACGGGTAGCATGGTGCCCATGACAGCCCGCACGCTCGCGACCACTCTGGACCCGGTCGACCCCGTCGTCCGCTCCGATGCGAAGACCCTCGCCGATCGCCTTACCGGCGGCACGCCGGTCGAGGCTGCGGTGCGCGCGATGCTCGACGACGTCGCCCACGGCGCACGGGTCGTGGTGCTCCGCGCCGACGATGAGGTCACCCCGGCGCAGGCTGCCGACATCATCGGCGTGACTCGCCAGTTCGTTGACCGGCTCTGCGCCGACGGCGTGCTCGCCTTCCGTCGCCTGCCCGGCAGCCGCCACCGACGCATCCGCGTCCAGGACGCGATCGACGTCGCCACCGAACGCGACCAGCGCCGCACCGGGGCTGAGGCGATCCGCGACGCGCTCAACGAGTAATCCCGTGGCCGGCTTGCAGCGCGTCTTCATCGACACCAGCGAACTCTTCCCGTTCACGATCATGGATGTGCTCCTCACTCTCGCTGAAGACTTCCTGTTCACCTGGGTCTGGACCGACGAACTCCTCGACGAATGGACCGAAGTCATCGTCCGCGAGGGCAAGCGCTCCCCGGAATCAGCCGCCTCCGTAGCGGCCGCGGTCCGGACTCACTTCGGCCGATACCGCATCGACCCGGCCCTCTATCGCGACAAAATCACCGACGACCTCTCACCCGACCCAGATGACCGGGTGCACGCCGCCGCAGCGATCCACGGCGACGTCGATGTGCTACTCACCCGGAACCTGAAGCACCTGCGCACCAAGCCGGTCCTCGCCGCTGGCGTCACAGTCATCACCTCAGACGAGTTCCTCTGTGCGCTGCTCACCGCTCATCGCCACGGGGTTGTCGAGTCGTTCACCCGTGCGGCGAGTGGCAAGAAGAACCCGCCCACGACTCCCTACGAGTTGGCCGGCAAGATCGCAGCCGCAGGCGCGCCTCTATTCGCCCAACGGGTACGGCGTTAGCTCGCGGCCTGACGACCACCCGCGGGTTCGTCTGGGTTCGTCTGGATCATGCCGTCCTACGAGGACGCCTGCTCCTGGAGGCCCGTTCATCGGCTGATAACGCGCGCGGGCTGTTCGGACGGCACGATGGCCGCCAGCTTCGCTCGCTCCTGGGCGGTCCGCAGCGGGTCGAGAGGTGCCGAGACTGTCTCCCAGAGGCCGCCGTGCCGCGCGCCCAACAGGGGCAGAGACGGACAGTCGACGGCCTCGATGACGTGCGGGGTTGCGCCGACCAGCCGAGCTAGTGCATTGGATGCGTTGTGGTGCAGCGTTTCGGCGGAGTGGAAGGCGGCGGGGTCGGGCCGCCAGTCGTAGCGGAGGCTGTCCAGTGCCTCCTGAACGGAGTGCTTGGGCGTCGGGATGTGGCTGGTGTCCAACCAGACCCGGCTCGCCCCGCGGGTCAGCCCGTCGAGCGCCGCGACGACCTGATGTCCGACGCGGATGGCGGTCTGAAGGCCGGAGTGGGCGACAGCTACCAGTTGCTCTGGTGAGGTGTTGGCGAACATTTCGTCGGACGGCTTCCAGTCGCTGCCGCTTCGCAGCGCATCGTCCAGGCACTCCCGTAGATCGGCGGAGGCCCTCCGCAGTTGGGTGCTGCGTCCGCCGAGGCGGATGTGGCTTGGCCATCGCGCGGCCTGGCGCCATGCGCTCCCGGCGGTGGTGAGAGCCCCACCCGCCTCGCCGGCATAGATCTGTCGGGACTGGTTGGCGTGATCGGTGATGGCGTTAGCTGCTGCGCAGAGCAGCGCGATATCCGCTGCGGCGAGTTGAAGGGCGTGTTGGGTCACGAGGCGCGGGTTGGCGATCGCGTCGGTCGCGGCCGCTTCCCAGCGGGCGATGGCCCCGTCGATGCCCGGATCGGTCGGGCCGATGATGCGCCACGCATGTAGCGCGGCAGGCGTCGTGGGCGCGGGCTGCGGGCCGCCCAGGCGGATGATCTGTGGGTCGGGCCGACAGTCGAGGGCTTCGAAGCCACGCTGGGTCCAGCGCGCGGCGCGGGCGAGGGCGGCTTCCAGGTTGGTGCCCAGTGCTTCGCCGGCCCGCGTGCGGGCAGTGGGTGTGGTGACCGTAGGGATGCGCATCACCTCGGCGATGCAGCCGATAGTTGTGGTGATCGCCATCAGCCCGGTCCCGGGTGCGGGGAGCGGACGCGCGTCCGGTTCGTCAGCTATGGATACGAGCAGGAGCCCCAGTCGCTGCGCGCCGTCGTTGGGGTGTCGCGGCCGGTCTCGGAGGAGTCGCAGGCTTGTTCGGGCGAGGGCCCGCCATTCTTGGCGGACGCGGTCAACTGAGCCGGGGATGATCGTGGCGGTGTCGAGGTCGTCCAGGCGGGCGTCGAGTGCAATCAGCAGATCGAGGGCGGAGGTGGCCATCTCAGCTCACCGCCCGCGAGAGACGGCGGAGTTGCTGGGCGAGGAGGGTCAGTTCAGCACGGCTGTCGAGGCTGAGCAGGTCGCCGGCCAGCGCAAGTGCCTGCCCCGACGGAAGGACGGCCACAACCGGCGTCCCTTCCGGTTCGAACTCGCTGAGCTGGCTCTGGATCTCCAGACACTCGACTCCGGCGAACAGTGCGGCCGGCGAGTCCTGGTCGCCGGCAAGGAGTTGGTCTGCGGCCAGGCCCACATAGCTGTTCGCGAGGCTGACAGGGTTCGGCTCGGGCATGCGACGTCCAATCTCGGTGCTGGTCCCTTAAGCCGTCGAGATGGCCGGTTCCGGTCAGGATCGGGCCGGGGATTCTCGTCTCCCGCCAACGACGTCTGGTCTCGAACCAGGTGGCGGCGGCCCCAGAACCCCGGCTACCTGGTCCGAACCTGCCTGCGCAGCCTGCTTATCCGAATCACCGAAAGCGTCTCGGCGACCAGCAATGCCCCCAATTCCGGTGCTTGCTGGGCGCGACTTAGGAGACATAGGGGACATGGGTGCGACAAGGACGTTCACGACTTCTGTGGATAGCTGAAAGGCCGTTGTGCACAGCCACTGGTGACACCGTTGGTGACATCGGCTTGCTGAGGTTCCGTGGTCTCAGGACCCACGGAAGGAACTCTCATGACCGTCGCGGAAAGCTTCGGCGTCACCGCCGACCAGATCAGCGATCTCCTCGAAACCCACTGGGCAGACTGGACCACCCAGGTGCCCGACATGGCCCTCGTGCCGCGCGCTGGCCGGCTGTGCGACTGGCTCCGCACGGCCGAGCCGCGCGAGGCTGACCGCGTGCTGCGCGGCTTGGCCAAGTTGTCCGATGCCGACGCCGGGGCCAGTCGGGAGGCAGGTCTTGCACTGGCGTGGGTGATGATGCCGGCCGCGACCATCCTCGCCCACCAGCTTCGGTCGATGAGCGATGACATCGACTTCCACGTCGCCGCTCAGCTGTGGGTCGCCGTGCGCACCTATCCCTGGCAGACGACCGGACGGGTCGCGGCCAACATCAAGCTGAACCTGCGCAAGAGGGTCGTGAAGGACTTGACCTCGACGGCGCCCTACCTGCCTTTGGACGACTCCAGGCTGGCCCCTGTCGAGAGCACCCCGGATGCCATCGAGGAACTCATCGAGATCCTGGGGGACGGCCTGAATGCCGAGGTGATCGACCAGGACGACTTCGACCTGCTGATGGCCGTGCTCGACGCCGCCGACGAGCTGGAGCCACCAAAGGGCCCGGGGATCGGCATCGTCGGCGACCGGGTGTCAGAGCGGATCGGGCAAGACCGCGGATGCTCGAGCCGCACCGTCCGGCGTTACCTCAAGCGGTCGATCGAGGCGCTCGGTGAACTGGCCGAAGCGCAGAAGAGCGCATGAGGACGCCTCGTGACAGGCGCGCAGCAATCGGGCAACACATCGTTTGCTCGATCCGGACACCCGGATCCTAAGCAGGATTTCTACGTTTGGGGATCTGGTCACCCTGCGAAGCGGCGACTTAGGCTCGGTACACCCCCAGGCGCGCCGCCGTCCCAAAAAGCAATTCGATTCGCTGTCCGAATCCACCCATCTCAAAGGCTTAAGGGGGTGGAAGGAGATGCGAACGTGAGCCCCACTACACCCGTGCTGCTTGCCGCCGGCGCGACAATCGCGGTTTTCGGATTGGCTGCGTGCACCGCGACCCCGGCACAAACCTGGCCCAGCTCCAGCTCGGCGCCCGCCACCAACACCAGCCCGTCAGAGACTGCGACCCCGACAGCGACGCCTACGCCGACGCCGACTAGTGACACCGACCAGGCGGCCGCGCTGGACGTGGTCCAGCGCTATTCCGACGTCATGGCGAGAGTCCGAGCGAACCCGGCGAAGTACGACCAGTACAAGATGATCGAGTTGCTCAAGCCGCTCGCGTTCGACGACATGATCCAGGCCAACCTGAACGGTGTCCGGCCTTGGCGGGACAAGGGATGGCACGAAACTGGCGAGTCGCTCACGGTGAGCGTCACGGCATCCAAGGTCGATCGAGTGGACGGCGTGGTCAGGGTCACGGTGACGGCCTGTCGGGATCAGCGCAGCGTGGTCGTCGTCGACAAGAGCGACAAGCCCGTGAAGGAGTCAGAGCAGCAGCCCGACTTCGTCAGCCGGACCTACGAGCTCCGGCGCGCCGAAAAGGCGACCTTTAAGGTCTACCAATCCGGTGGCAAGGAAGTGGCGACGTGCGAGTCCTGATCCGGTCGCTCGCGACCGTGGCCGCCACAATCCTGATCGCCTGCGGGTGCGCGCTCACGGCGGAGGCGAAGCTCTGCCCGCCCGGCTGTGGAGACAACGACGGCGGTGGCGTCACGTGCCGCGTGTGTGACAAGAAGCCGCCAACCCCGGGCAATCCCGGCAAGCCGGGCAAACCCGATTTGCCGGCCTGCCCGCCTTCGAAGGACGCCATCCCGGACGGTGCGACTGACAACTCCCCTGACGGTTGGGTGCGGGTCCGGTGCATGGAGGGCAGCTTGGTGTTGCTGTTCTGGGTGGAGCCGCGGGTGAACCCGGGGCAGCTGGCTCGCTCGCTGCTGGACGAGATGGAGTTGTCACCGATCGACATCGGGATCACGCCGAAGGGGCCGGACGCGATGGCGTTGGTCGGCTTGCCGGTGTGGCTGTGGGTCGAAGACCCGTCGAGTGCGACGTGGGGCCCGAAGTCGATCTCTGCGGGCGGCGTGACGATGACCGCCAAGGCGCAGAAGGTCGTCTGGGATCTGGGCGATGGCAGTGAGCTGTCGTGTGGCCAGGGCACCGAGTGGACCTACGGGGTGGGTGAGAAGCCGTCCCCGACGTGTGGTCACACCTACAGCGAGCAGGGGCGCTACACCGTCGAGGCGACGTCGTACTGGACGGCCGACTGGTCAGGCTATGGCCAGTCGGGCTCGTTCAGTTTCCAGTTGGCTGCGACGCAGCGTCTGGATGTGGGCGAGTTGCAGGTGATCGTGACGAGCGGCGGGTAGGCCGCCGGAGGAGATCGGAGAAGGGCCGTGATTGAAGTTTCCGAGAAGCACGCCGAGACCGGGAGTGCGCGCGCCAACGATCACGGCCCGGTGCCGCGATCCCCGAAGCTCGCTCGGCGCCCGTTCCTGGTCGTGGTGGCTGCGGTTCTTGTCGCTGCCGGGGCCGTGGCGGGTGGTTTGTTGTGGGTGTCGGCGACGGCCGCGGGTGAGGTGGTGATGGTCCGGCAGGGTGTGGCTCGTGGCGAGGTGATCACCGCGCAGGATCTGGGCACGGTCCGGGTCGGGGTGGATCCTTCGTTGTCGACGGTCCCGGCCGGCGAGTTGACGTCGCTGGTCGGGATGCGGGCCGCGGCGGATCTGACCGTCGGCACTTTGGTGAGCAGGACCCAGGTGTCGGAGGCTGTGATTCCCGGCCCCGGGGATTCGATTGTGGGTGTGCCGATCGCTCCGGGTTTGATGCCGGTTGAGCCGCTGGCCTCTGGGGATGCGGTGCGGCTGGTGCGCACCGGTGACCTTCCCGCCGACACGACGTCGGCGGCTCCGGTCGACGCGAAGGTGCTGCGGGTCACGCCCGGTGACACCCAGACGGTTGTGGACGTGGTCGTGGCTACCGACAAGGCGGTGCAGTTGGCCCAGTGGTCGGGGTCGGGGAAGATCGCGCTGGTCCTGGACTCGCGGGCGAGGTGAGCGGGCATGGCTGTTGTTTGCTTGGTCGCCGCGTCCGGCTCTCCGGGGGTGACGTCGACGGTGCTGGGGATGGCGCTGTGTTGGCCGCGGCCGGTGCTGGTGGTCGAGGCCGATCCGAGCGCAGGGTCGGCGATCCTGGCCGGACGGTTCCGCGGTTTGCAGGCGCATGCCGGGCTGATTGACCTGGTTGCCGCTCACCGCAGCGGGGTGCTGGCCGAGGCACTGCCTCGGGTGGTGATGAGCGTCCCCGATACGCAGGTGTCGATCTTGACCGGTTCCCGCACTCATACCCAGGCGTCCGGTCTGGCCCGGATCTGGGAGCCGCTGTTGGGTGTGCTGAAGAGCGTCGCCTCGGCGGGGCAGGACGTGCTGGTGGATGCCGGTCAACTTGGCCTGGATGGTTCCCCGACGCCGCTGGTCGCCGAGGCTGACCTGACGCTGCTGGTGCTGCGCAGCAACCTGCGGGCGCTGGCCTCGGCCAAGTCGTGGGCGGATGCGCTGGGTGCTGATGCTGTCCCGGGCCATGCCGTGCAGGTGCTGGTCATTGGGGAGGGTCGTCCCTACAGCTCAGCGGAGGTGTCGAGGACGTTGGGCCTTCCGGTGTTGGCTGCGGTGGCCTGGGATCCGAGGCGCGCTGAGGTGTTCGCCGACGGTGCGGGTAAGCCGGCAGCCCGTTGGGGTGGCTCGGAGGCAGCGGATCGGGCGTTCGAGTCGTCGGGCTATCTGCGCAGCATTCGCGCCGCCGGCGAGGCGGCCCGCAAAGCCGCATCGAGCGCCGGTGAGAGCTCGCTGCTGCGGGAAATGATCGCCGCCCGCATGGGCCAGGAGGCCTCACGATGAGCTCGGATCCGCTGGATCTGCCGATTTTCGCCGAACAGGTGCCGCCGGAGGCTGGGCGGATCCGGTCGACCTTCCGCTTCCCCGCACCGCCGATTAAGGATGCGGCGCCGCCGCGGGCGGACGTCCTGCCGCTGCACCGTCCTACGACGTCCGACCGGCGTGTCCCAGGCCCGGTGGCTGTGCCGGATGCGGACTGGGAGTTGGTGGCCCGGATGCGCACCGAGGTGGCCCGGCGGCTCGCCGAACAGATGGGTGAGGCCCGCTGGGACCGGGCAGCTGAGGAGGCCGAGGGGGCGGCGATCATCCGCCAGTTACTGGAGGAGGACACCGCCGAACAGATCGTCCGGGTCGGGCAGGCGCGTTCGGTGGCCGAGCAGGAGGTGCTGGCACGAGCAGTGTTCGACGCCATGTTTGGCCTGGGGCGGATTCAGCCGCTGGTCGATGACGAACGGGTGGAGAACATCATGATCGCCGGCTTCGACCAGGTGATGGTCGAACTGGCCGACGGCACCGAATGGGAGGCCCCACCGGTCGCCGAGAGCGACGCAGAACTGGCTGCGCTGTTGGAGCGGCTGGCCAGCCGCTCGGAGAACCCCCGATCGTTCACCCCGGCGAGCCCGTCGCTGCACCTGATGCTGCCCGGCGGGGCCCGGCTCGCCGCAGCCCGGGACACCGCCCGGGTGTCGGTGGTGATCCGCCGCCACCGCGTCCGTACCGTGACCCTCACCGATCTGGTCGGCTGGGGGACGCTTTCGGCGACGTTGGCGGGGTTCCTCGCCGCCGCGGTGAAGGCCCGGCTGAGCATCGTCGTGTCCGGTGCGCAAGGTGCGGGGAAGACAACCCTGCTGCGGGCCTTGTGCGCCGAGATTCCCCGGTCGGAGTCGGTGGGCACTTTCGAGTCGGAGTACGAGCTGTTCCTGCACGAGATGCGTGACCAGCACGCGATCGTGCACGCCTGGGAATCCAGGGAAGGCTCTGGTGAGCGGCTGCCGGACGGCCGCCTGGCGGGGTCACGGACGATCGCTGCGCAGATCATCGACAGCTTTCGGTTCAACCTGGGACGCCAGATCCTCGGTGAGATCCGCGGCGAGGAGGTGTGGAGCATGGTCAAGCTGATGGAGTCCGGTTCCGGTTCGATCTCCACCACCCACTCCGCCTCGGCCGAACAGACGATGCGCAAGCTCGTCACCTGCGCCATGGAGGCCGGCCCGCAGGTCAGCCAGGACCTGGCCTCGACCAAGCTCGGCGAAACCGTCGACCTGGTCGTCCACATCGCCTGCGACACCCTGCCCGGACCCGACGGGTCGGCCGGACGCAAGCACCGCTACGTCGAGGAGGTCCTCGCGGTCAGCCCGGGTGAACGGCCCCGCGGCTATGCCACCACCACCGTCTTCGCCCGGCTACCCGGGGCGTGCGCAATCGCCCACACGATCCCCGAGGACCTGCGCGGGCCGCTGGCCGCGGCCGGGTTCGATCTGGCCGGGTTCGAAGCCGAAGCAGGCCAAGGAGCACCACGATGAGCACCTTGGTGGCATCCCTGGCCGGCGCACTCGTCGTGGCCGGCATCCTGCTCGGCATCTATGGGCTGATCCCGCGGCCTGTAACACCGCCGCGGCCGAAGCGCACCACCCGTCCCGGAAGGCTGGGGCGTTGGTGGCGTGGCCTGCCCGGCTGGCAGCGCTGGTCGAGCTTGGCGGGCCTGGCGGCCAGCGTCGTGATCATGCTCGCTACCGGCTGGGTGATCGCTGTGCCGGTGCTCCCGGCGGCCGTGCTCGGCTTGCCGGCGTTGCTGATGGTCTCCGGCGCCGATCGGCAGATCTCCCGAATGGATGCGATCGCCGAATGGACCCGCAACCTCGCCGGCGTGCTCACCGCAGGCCAGGGGATCGAGGCCGCGATCCAGGCCAGCCTGCGCTCAGCCCCGGAAGCGATCCGTCCCGAGGTCGCCCGCCTCGTCGGACGGATGAGGTCACGCTGGTCGACCGAGCAGGCGCTGCGCGCGTTCGCCGAAGACCTCGACGACGCCACCGGCGACCTGGTCTGCGCCGCCCTGATCCTGGGGGCCGCCAAACGTGGTGACGGGCTCGCCCGGGTGCTGCACGACCTGGCCGAATCCGTATCGGCCGACGTCCGTGGCCGGCGGCTGATCGAAGCCGACCGGGCCAAACCCCGCGCCTCGGCCCGCATGGTCACCTTGTTGTCGATCGGGGCCCTGGTCTTCTTCGGGCTCGGCGGACGCTTCTTCGCCCCGTACTCCACCCCGCTCGGCCAGCTGATCCTGCTGGTACTGCTGAGCTGCTACGGACTGCTGCTGTGGTGGCTTCGCCGGATGGCCGAGATCCAGCCGGCGTCCCGCTTCCTGGGCAGCCAGGCCACCCGGGGGGTGAACCGGCCATGAGCGCACTGCAACTGTGGATGCTGGCCGGCGGCCTGGCCGGGGCCGGCGTGGCCTGCCTGGTGTGGTGGCTCGTGCCCGCCCACCCCGACCCGATACAGGCAGTTGAGCGGCTGGCGTCCCCTGCGCGGCGTGCACCGGCCACAGAGACGCGTCCCGACAGCGGCGGGCTGGAACACCGACTCGGCCTGTGGGCGATGCGACGCCTACCGGCACGGCTGTGGTCGAACGCGCCGCGCAGCGACCTGGCCCTGATGGGCAAACCGCTGCACGTGTTCTACGGGGAGAAAGTCGTCTTCGTCGCTACCGCAGCGATCGGATTGCCGCTGCTGGCCTGGATCTTCTCCCTGACCGTCGCGATGCCCATCGCTGTCCCGGCCGGTGCGACCCTGCTGGCCATGTTTCTGGCCTGGTTCCTGCCCGACGGCAACCTGTCGGACGCTGCGAAGAAGGCCCGCGTCGAGTTCCGCCGCGCGCTGGGATCCTACGTCGACCTGGTCGCTCTCGAACGCAACGCCGGCGGATCAGGCACCCGACAAGCACTCGAGAACGCCGCAGGGGTCGGTGATGCGTGGCCGTTCCGTCGGATCGGCGACGCACTGGCCCGCAGCCGCTACTCCGGCGACACCGCCTGGGACGCCCTCCACCACCTCGCCCAGGAGCAAGGCCTGGCTGAATTGGACGACCTGGCCGACATCATGCGGCTGGCCGGCGAAGAAGGCTCCCAAGTCGTCGACACCCTACGCAACCGCTCCGCCGAACTACGCCACGCGATCCTCGCCGAGGACCAGGCGCAGGCCAACATCGTCGGCGAACGCATGGTCGTCCCCTCCATCCTGATGGCGTTCACCTTCGTCGCCATCCTCCTCACCCCAGGCCTCCTCCGGCTCGCCGGAAGCTGACCACCCCCAATGAAGGAACCACATCGAAAGGGAACCGAAATGGCCGATCTGAATCAGCTCACCGCCTGGCTGCACGCACTGCTAGGCAAGGCTCGCGACGAGCGAGGCTTCTCCGTCAGCAGCGAACAGCTGTGGTGGATCGTGGGAGTGGTCGCCATCGTCGGCGTGGTGATCGCCTTCCTCAATGGCTACATCAACAACCTCCTCGCCAAGCTCTGACCCCGACCAGGCACAGGCATCCGACGATGGGCAGTCAAGAATCGCAACGAGGCTCGGTCTCGGTCCAGATGGTGCTGCTCATGCCCACGCTCCTGCTTGTGGTCTGGATCGCCCTCGGTGCAGCCATGTACTTCTACGGCAGAACCACCGCACTCGCCGCCGCCCAAGCCGGAGCTGCTGCCGGCGCGGCCGAGAACGGCACCAGCGCCGACTGCGTCCGCACCGCCACCGATCTGGCGTCCCGAGCCGGCGACTCCCTGGCCGGGCTGCAGGTCACCTGCCAGGTTCGGGCCCAGACGGTCACCGCGACCGTCACCGGCTCGACTCTCAGCCTCGTGCCGGGCTGGGAACCCACAACCTCCCAGTCGGCGACCGTTCCGGTGGAGGCAGTCTCATGAGGGCGCGGCGGTGGCGTGACGAGCGGGGCTCGGCGGCGGTCGAGATCACCCTGGTCGCCCCGGTGCTGGTGCTGTTCGTCATGGTCGTGATCTTCGGCGGACGGCTCGCCCTGGCCCGGCAGGCCGTCCAGTCCGCCGCGTTCGACGCGGCCCGGGCTGCCAGCCTCGCCCGCACCCAACCCGAAGCGCGCACCGCCGCCGCCAAGATCGCAGCCGCCACCCTGGCCAACCAGCAGTTGCCGTGCGCATCGACCCGGGTCGTCGTCGACACCGCCGGATTCACCAAACCGGTCGGAACACCGGCCACGGTCGGGGTACGCGTGCACTGCGACGTGACCACCGGCGACCTCGGCCTGCCGGGCATCTCGGCCACCGTCGGCGTGGACGCCGACGCGACCAGCGCCCTCGACTCGTTCCGCGAAAGGAGATGACGTGCGCAGCCGACTCCGCGACGAACGCGGCGCAGCCGTCACCGTCTGGACGGTCCTGCTCGCGACCGCTCTCACCCTCATCATCGGCCTGGCCGTGGACCTGTCCGGCAAGGTCAACACGATGCGCCTCGCCGGTGACGTCGCCGCACAGGCAGCCCGTGCCGCTGGCCAGCAACTCGACGCCGATGTGTACACCAGCAGCGGCGGCGACGTCGAAGTCGCCGCCGCCCGCGCCAAAGCGGCCGCCATCAACTACGCCAAAGCATCCGGCATGACCGCGACCGCCCGCATCGAATCAGGCACCGACCTGGTAGTGGACGTCACCGCCGACTACGAGCCGGTGTTTCTGTCGGCGTTCGGAGTCGGCACCCAGCAGGTGAGCGCCAGCGCCCGCGTCCGCGTCGTGAAAGCACTCGAAGGGAAGGAACGCTGATGCTGACCAAACTGCGCGGACTGCTCGCCCTGATCGGACTCGCCGCGATCGTCATCGGCATGCCCTCACTGCTGATCGCCGCCGCACCCATCGGAACGCTCAGCATCACCTGGACACCCGACGGCATCTGGCAGGCACTCACCACCCCCGACAACGGCACCATCGCACTCACCCTGTTCAAACTGGTCGGCTGGGCCGCGTGGGCCGTCCTCACCGCAGCAATCCTCCTCGAACTAGCCGGGCTCGTCCGGCAGACCCCCGTCCCACGCCTGCCAGGACTCGCAATGCCGCAACTGATGGCCCGCAGGCTCGTCGCCACCGCGGCGGTCCTGTTCATCGCAACCGGCAGCCTGACCGCCGACGAACTCTCCACCGCAGACATCGCCCTCGCCGCAGGCGGCGCGGCACAGCCCGTCCCCTCCCACGCAATACCCGGACATGCACAGCCATCCGAGACGCATCCGGGCACGGACAAGTCACGCACCTACACCGTCAAGAAAGGCGACACCCTCTCCGAAATCGCCCTCGAACACACCGGCCGGGCCGCGAACTACCCCAAGCTGTTCAAGGCATCAACCCACACCGTCCAACCCGGCGGCAGGCACCTCACCGACCCCGACGAGATCGACATCGGCTGGAAGATCACCATCCCCGCCGACACCACCAAACGCACCAAACCGGCCACGGAACAGCAGACCAAGACCACCGACACCTCAGCGGCGACCACTCCGTCGCCGAGTGCTACGGCACGAGCCCAGGACACGTCGACCCAACCGGTGAGCGACGCCTCCCGTCCCGCATCCGCACCGGCAGCCAGCCAGACGGGAACTCAGACCGCACCCGTCACAGCGCAGGCTGAGCCTCCGGTCGCCGAGCCGTCGACCGACGCCGAACCGACGGCCAGCGAGACTCCCGCCTGGGTGCTGAGCGGCCTGGCCGGTGCCGGGGCGCTCCTGGCTGGCGGACTGCTGCTGGCCCTCACCCGCCGCCACGCTGCGCAGTTCCACCGTCGGCGACCGGGCCGGATGATCGCCGTCCCACCGCCGGAGACCATCGCGGTGGAGAAGACCCTGATCCGGGAAGGCTCACCCACCGGTGCCATCGTGCTGTTCATCGACGAGGTGCTGCGCCGCACCACCAGCGCACTCACCACAACCGGGCAACCCGTTCCCGTCCTGGTCGGCGTCGACGCCCACCCCGACCACCTCACCCTCCGCCTCGCCGGACCCGCCGACCTGCCGAAAGTCTGGAACTGCCTCGACGGGGACGCCCGCCAGATCTGGCGACTCCAGGCCGACGCCGACCTCGAACAGGTCGGGCCACTCGAACAAGACGGCGCCCCACCCTGGCCCCAACTCGTCACCCTCGGCCAAGACACTGCCGGCTGGCGACTGATCAACCTCGAAGCCGTCGGCGTCGCCAGCCTCACCGGAGACCCCGTGTTCTGCGCCGACCTGGCCCGCTACCTCATCACCGAACTCGCCGTCTCACCCTGGGCACGTGACGTCGACATCGACTGCCTCGCGATCTGCGCCGACCTACCCGGCCTCGCACCAGACCGCATCCACTTCCACACCCAACCCGACATCATCACCGACCGGGTCGCCGCCGCCGTCGCCACCACCGACCGACTCACCAACGTCCAACCCGCCACCCTCGAAACAGCCCGAGTCACGTTCGCTGACGACGACCTGTGGGACAGCCGACTACTGATCAGCGCCACCACCCACGCCGAACACCTCAACGTCCTCACCCGCCTGGTCACCGACCAGAAAGGGCGCACCGCAACCGCCGTGCTTCTCGTCGGCCCCGACCAGCCCCCTACCGGGATGGAGATCCGGCTCACCAACACCGGCCGCGTCCAGGTGCCGGCCCTCGACCTGAACCTGGTCGCCAACGGCCTCACCGAGGACGAAGCCCGCGGCTGCGTCTCCCTGATCACCGCCGGCGTGAACCTCGACGACACCCAGATGCCCGCCGCCGACGAACCCGAGCACGGCGACTGGGAGGAGTTCTGCAACGAAGCCGGCGCCGTCCGTGCCGAACTCACCGTCCCCCGAGACAGCGAACCGACCGAGGCGACCTCTGTCCTGCCGGAGCCCGACCCCACCTACCTGGCCGAGACCGCCAACACCGCCCAAGACCTCGCCGACCTCAGCCCCAAGGTCCCGATCGCCGTCACCGAACGCATCGAGGCCGCCGACCCCACCCTCGACGCCGACCTCGCCGACTGGTGGGCCACCACGTGCGTCCGGCCACGGCTCCAAGTGCTCGGCCCGATCAAAGTCCGCGTCGGCACCACCGGTGAACCCATAAAGGCCGCCAGCCGCATGCCGTCCTGCACTGAAGCCGTGGCATTCCTGTCCACCCGGCCACGCGGGGCCACCACCCCAGAGGTCGCCGACGCCCTCGGCATCAGCGACGGACGCGTCCGCCAAGACATGTCCATCGTTCGCGCCTGGCTCGGCGACAACCCGCACACCGGCAGAAAGTTCCTGCCCGGAGCCACCGAAACCCCGATCGCCATCGAACGCGGTGTCGGGCTCTACCTCATCGAAGACCTGCTCTGCGACGCTGACCTGTTCAAACGCCTCCGACTGCGAGGCGAAGCCCGCGGACCTGACGGCATCGACGACGTGCGCACCGCGCTCCGACTCGTGAACGGCGCCCCCTACGACGGGCTACGGGCCCGCGGAGGCTCCTGGCTCGCCGAGAACCGACACGACCAATACCTGCTGTGCAGCATCGTCGACGTCGCCCATCTGGTCTCCACCATCGCCCTGGCCGCAGGCAACCTCCAACAAGCCCGCGCAGCAGCAGAACTCGCGGTGCTGACCGCCCCCGCCGAGGCCACCCCACAACTCGACCTGGCCGCGGTCGCCGCGAAGAGCGGGGACCACTCCAGGGCCGCCGACATCGCCCGAAACGTCGTCAGATGGCGCGACGCATCCGGGGAACCAGTCGACCTATCCGAACGCAACGACGCGATCCTGCGCACCCACCGCTGGCTGGAACGAGCCGTTCAGGCCAGCTAAGCGCATCGCCATTCATCCTGATTCTCGCGAATCGGCCGAACTGTGGCGCAACCAGTCGGTGGTTGGATGGGGTCATGCCCGAGAGTACGGAGCAGTCTGGATGGGGGTGCCGCTGGACGCAAGGTGCCGCGGCCGTCGCGATCCTCGCCTTGGGTGCCCTTCAGCCCATTGCCGGACGGCAGCCGGTGGGGTACATGCTCGCGATCGGACTCGCCGGGCTCACCGCCTGGCTGGCGCACCGTTGGTCCGATCCACGACTGCTCGACGCGGCCGTCCTCACCGGTCTCGTGTGGGTTATGGGCCTGATCCCGGTCGCGGGTGCCTGGCCGATCGGGCCCGGACTCGCCCTGGCTCTGACAGCATCGCTTGCCTGGCGATGGAAGCGGCTCCCGGGATGGCGTGGTTGGTTCCGTGTGGGGCGGCTGGATGTTGCTGCATGGCTGTTGTGCGGCGTGACTGGCGTCGTCAGCATCGCCGGGCTGCTCGTGTGGCAGCACGTGTTCAACGGCACCCTGCCCGCCGACTACATCCAGGCGGCCCGCTCTGTTCCGGTCGGGGTGGCCGCACTGGGCGGGCTCGGGTTTCTCATCATCAACGGCGTCGTCGAAGACATGATCTTCTTCGGCGTCCTGTACACCGCAACCATCGGCAACCTCGGCCGAGCCGCGATCCCGCTGGCTGCCCTCGCGTTCGGCATCGCCCACTTCAACGGAGTCCCCAACGGCATCGTGGGTGTCGTCATGGCCGGATGCTGGGGACTCATCCTCGCCTATCTGCGCCACCGAACTGGCGGGATGCTCGCCACCTACCTGGCGCACCTGGTTGCAGACACAACCATCGTGGTCACGCTGCTCCCAATGGCGCTCGCAGGCTGATCAGCACGCAGACCCCCGGGCCAAGGGCCGACCACACTCATGTCGGCCAACCCATCCTGTTCTGCCTGATGCGGGTGCGGTGGATGTTGAGGGCACGGCTCGGTCAGGCCGGGGATCGTGTTGGCCGGTGAGCTTAGCCTGGCTGATGAGGACGCTGGCGGGAGGCGGTACATGACGCGGTCCAGGGTGGTCGGCTGGTTGGCCTTGGCCGCGGTGGTCGTGGCCGGTGTGTCCGGTCTGCTTCCCTGGTCGAGCGATCATCTGGTCGTCCTCGCCGGTGTGGTTGTCCGCCCGCCGGGGGTCGGCGGCGTCCTGCTGGGGGTCGCCGGGCTGCTTGGTCTCGCGCACTTGATGCTCAGACCCGCAGCCTTACCGCCGCTGCGGCGCAGCATTCGAGTCCTTCGCCGGCTGGGCTGCACCGCCTTGGTGATTGCCGCAGTCGCCAGCGTCGGGAACGCAAGTATTGCCGACATCGTTTCCCGCTACCTCATCCTCGAACAAGCCAGTGCCAGTGGCTGCCGAGTGGTCGTCGACGAGCGCAGCTTCCTGCTCCTGGGCAGCGGGGTGATCCACGTTCTTCCGGCGGGTGCAGTGCTCACCCATCCGGTGTCGGACTACATCGCCGATGACGGCTACCAGCCGTTCAGCCTGGGCACCTATCAACTGACCTGGAACGGCGACGACGCCGTTCTGATTGCCCCCGGCGACCAGAATGCACCAGTGGATCCACCCGTCCACGTGTTCACCTGCCATTGACGCCCCTTGTCCTGGACCGTCAGATTTCCGGTGTAGCTGGCACTGGCGGGCCTACCCCCATCGGAGTTGAGTGGGATTCCATGACCGGCGGCTGATCGGTCCGGCCAGTATCGGGCCGAGGAGCTCTTCACGGACGAGATGAACGGCAGACTCGAAGGTTGCGTGGTTCGCGCAGCCTTGAGTGGCCCGGGCCAGCCCGGCATATCCCGGGGCCCAGGCGGTGGGTGGGTTGAAGGCCGGGGCGCCAGGCAGCGCGCGATGGGCCCATTCGAGATCTATGGCGCGGGCGAGTTCGTCGGCGTCTGCCGGTTGGGTGTTGGCGATGACGACGAGGTCGACGAGGTCGCGGACGCGGGTGCTGGATCGGCCGGTGGCTCCGTGGGTTTCTGCGGTGGCGCAGACCTTGTCGGCGATGTGATCGGCGATCGGGTACACCGTCACGACGACCGGATCGAGGCCGTCGATCGCCAGACTTGACCGGGTGAGCGGCTGGGGGGTTCCGGTGATCAGGGTGCCAGTGACCAGGTCGATCTTGACCGTGTCGAGCTTCTTGATCCCGCAGTATGCGGCGAGTGTGAGCTGGTAGCCGGCAACGTTCGGCTGGGTATCGCCCCGGTGCGGTCGGCGGTTGGTGATGACGAATCGGAAGTGGTCGCCGAGGTTCAGCCCGGCTGCGGCCTCGAAGCTGCGCACCAGTGAGTCGAGGTTCTCTTGTGCATGGCGTGCGGCGAGGTCGAGATCGAGCGAAGCGCGAGCGGCGACCGGTTCGCGCGACATCAGGGCGTTGCCGCCTTTCAGCACCCAGGGCGCGCTCGGGTCGTGGAACAGGCGCGCGAGGAGCCGGTCGTACACGAACTGCCTGAGGATCTGCTGGGTCGGCTGCCGGTTCCGGAGGGCCTGGTCGGCGGCCCTCGCCTTCACCGCAGCGAGCAGATCACGACCGGTCGCGTATCGCAGCGGGTCGCTCATCCTTGCCCTCCGATTGTTGTGATGGCCTGGACTACCGCAGGATCAACCTTCGCCCAGGCTCGCCTGGCCTCCCGGATGCTGCGCTGGACGGCGGCGCTGGACAGGTCGCCGCGAGCCTTCTCGATCGCTCGCAGGTCGTCCGGGGAGAGTCCGCGGACCGCGTCGGTGGCTTTGGCGATATCGGGAGTTGTCAGTGCGGCACGAGAGGCCGCATCCAGGTTCTTCTCAAGGCCGGGATGATCGGCGAACCAGTCGGCGAGGGCCACGATCAGCTGTTTAGTCGCGGAACTTGCCGTCTCGGGAAGGGCATTCTCGAGTGCCATCGCCACCACTTCTCGGCCGAGCGAAGTGTTGCTGAGCTTTGCCGCGAGCGCGGCCGGGCTGTTCCCGGAAAGCTCTACCAGCCAGGCCATGAACGCTGCGCCGTCGGGTTGTTTGTAGCGTGACGCGAGTGGTTCGAGGAGTTCGGCGAGCCGATCAACATCGAGGCGGGCCTCAACCAGCGCGTCGCCAACGATGCGGGCCACGTGGTCGGGGTCTCCATGTCTGCGGCTGCGAAGCAGGTCGACGATGGTGCGTTCGATCGTGGTGACCGGCAGCCCCTCGACAATTGTCACGTCGGCTGCGTCAAGGTGGGCCTGGTACAGGCGAATCCCGTCTCTGACTGTTCGACGCGACTCGCCGACGATGAACTCTGCGATGTCATGCGGGAGATCCCCGAGCTTGTGCAGACCTGCTGCGGACGCGTGCGAAACCACCGCAGCCCCGGGCAGTTCCGCGAGGCGTTCCTCAGGTGTGGCTGCCGGAGCCAGAGCGAGCCACGCGGCACGAAGCGCGCTGAGCTCATCGTCGGCACCGGCCAGCACATACACACCCTGCCCGACCCGCTCCAGATCACCCCGGTCGCACATGCGCGCCAGCGACGACCGGTTCACCCCGGTCGCTTCAGCTTGGGCGGTAGTCAGCAGGCCCCACTGTCCGGCAGCGATCCCACTCACCACGCTCGCGGCACTCTTCATGTCGATATTGTAGCGCCGAGCGCAACAAACTCGACATGTGACGTCCGCAGTTCCGAGCCGGTGGGTGATCAGCTCCTGCGCGGCGGCGCACCCAGAGTCTGTTGCTAGCCCGCTCGCCGGCGCCCTTCTGGCTGCTCGACTCCGCGGACCGATCAGTCAAGACGGCGCGGACCCGCGACAAGGCTCGTCGATTCGCGCGTTCTTCGCTGTCCGGAACGGGCACCTCTGCCGGCTTAAGGGGTGACCCGAAAGGCGGTGATCCGCGATGACCGAGGAACGTGACGACGTCGCCCGGCTGTTCGACCAGATTGCCTGCGAGCAGGACGTGATCGACCAGCTCGCTGCTGGCACTGTGCAGTTGCAGGCGATTCAGCGGGCCAAGCGGGAACTGGCCGCGCTGGACGCATCGGCTCTTCGACGGGCTGTGGCTCGGCGTCACGCCGTACTGAAGGTCAGCGCGTGAACGGCATCGTCGCGGTGGATGAACTCACCCGTGCGTACCGGGCTGCGGTGAGCGGGGAGTTCCGGACGGGCCGTCACCGCGGTGGGCAGGTTGTCGACGGTGCGATGACGTGGACGCTGTCGTCTGCGGAGCGGGCTGTTGTGGTGGTCGGCTGTCATGGTGGTGCGGGTGCTTCGACGGTTGCGCTCGGTCTGGCTTCGGCTGCGGGGGATGCCCGTGTCATTGAGTGCTGCACCGTGGCGGCGTCCGGGTTGGCCGCCGCGACCTCGGCCGAGCTTGGGGTAACTGCGGACGGCTGGGTTCAGGGCTCGCGCGGGTCGGTGTTGATCGAGCGTCGCGGCGACCGGATCAGCAGCCCCGCTGGTTGTCCTGCGCCGTCGAACGGAAGTCTGCCGGTTGTCATCGTGGACTGCGGCTGGGCTGTCGATCTCCTCGTCTGCGATGACGGCTGGCTCGGTGACCTGGTCCGAAGTGTGGCTGTCGTTGTGGTCGTGGCCCGTCCGACGCTGCCGGGGCTGCGTCGCTTGGAGGCGGCCGCCGCGGTTCTCGGCGCCGGTCGGGTTTGCGCGGTGGTGGTGGGCGTCGAAAGGCGATGGCCTCGGCACGTCGAGCAGGCACTGGGCCCTGCCGGCCGAGCGCTGCGCGCCGAGGGCCGGCTGATTGGTCTGCCGCATGACCCGACTTTGGCTGTGGAAGGCCTCACCCCCGAACCGCTTCCGGCCCCGATCCTTGCGGGCTGTTCCTCCCTCCTCACCCTGCTGAAAGAAGGCAACTCATGAGCACCCTCACCGCTGTCGTTTCGCACGTAGTCGGGGCGGTCGTCCCGTTGGTGATTCCTCTCCAGGTGTGCCCGAAGGCGCCTCCTGGGGCTCAGAAGTACGCCGATGACGTGATGGGTTACGTGCTGTGGGGTGTCGGGATCGTGTTCTTCCTGGGCTTGGTGATCTCGGTCGCCGCGCTGGTGGCCGGGCGGATCGTGAACATGCCGCACGCCACAAAGATGGGCATCGTCGGGATCGTCATGGTCATCGTTGCGGCGATCGCTTACGTCGTGGCGCCGGGCATCGTCGACGGCATCCTCGGCAACGGTTGCATTTAGGCCAGCCACCATGCTCCGCAATCGCAACCAGAACCTACCGACCGCGCACGAGTCCGCGCCGTGGGGACGCACCCGTCTCCTGCTGATGCTCGCCGGGCTTGGGCTCGCCGTCGTCGTCACGCTCGTGGGCGGCGGCCTGGCGGTCTGGCGGGCCACCGCCGAGACCCCAGAGCCGGCTCCTGCCGCGACCCGGAGCCAGACTGCGCCAACTGATGCCCGGCCGAGCAGGGACGAGATCGCCGCAGCCGCGATGCCGACGCTCGATGCTCAGGCGGCGTTCCACCCGGATCCGGCCACGTCTGTGGGTGGGTCGATCGTGGTGCCGCAGCCGGCAATTCTTGACGGTCCGGCCGGGGTGCCGTCCGGCTTCCCGCACACCGATGAGGGAGCTCTTGCCCAGTGGGCCGCGATCGCCCAGACGGTGCTGGAGTCGATGAGTCTGCCCCGCACCCGCGAGATCCACGACGCCTGGGTCCAGCCCGGCGGGCCGACCGTCCCGCAGTGGACGCTCACCGCGAACGCGACCTCGTTCCTGGCCGCCGCACGCCAAGGCGGCGACGAGAAGGACCTCACCACGGTCGTCTCGGCCGCCCCGGCCGCCGGGTTGGTCAAGGGCGCCGACGGGCCGGACTGGACGGTGGTCTGTGTTCTGTTGGACGTGCAGGCCTGGATCAAGACCGAGTCCCGGATGGGGTACGGGCTGTGCTCGCGGATGGCGTGGATCGACGGACGCTGGCAGATCGCCGCCGGCACCGAACCCGCCGCCGCGCCGTCGGCGTGGCCGGGTTCGAACGCTGCGGTGGCCGCAGGCTGGCTGGGTTGGAGCGAAGGGGAGGCCCGCTGATGCCGTGGAACCCGTTCGACCAGCTGGGTTCGGTCGCCGCCCAGATCGTCACCGACGCCTGGACCGCCGCCTGGCTGAGCGTGTGGAACGCCGGGCTGTGGGTGCTGCGGCTGGTGCTGTCGTGGATGGACGCCTGGCTGACCCCGGACCTGTCCGCGGACGGGCCGGCGCATGACCTGTACCAGGTCACGTTCTGGCTGGCCGGGGTGATGGTGATCGTCATGTTCATGGTCCAGCTCGGCATCGCAGCCGGCCGCCACGACGGCAAGGGGCTGGCCCGGGCCGGGATCGGGATGGGCCAGTTCCTGGTCGTCACCGGCGGCTGGATCGGCTACACCGTCGCGATCACCGCCGCCGCCGGCGGCCTGACCCGAGCGGTGATGGAGCAGGTGATGGGCGTCACCTCGTGGAACTCGTGGGAGCCCTGGACGTCGTTCGACGTGAAGCAGATCACCGACGCCGGGCTGGCCACCGTCTTGGGTCTGATGGGGCTGCTGATGTGGATTGCGGCGATCGGGCACCTGCTGGTGATCCTGGCCCGCGACGCCGCTTTGATGGTGCTGGTCGCGACCGGCCCGATCACCGCCGCGGGGCTGGTGAACGAGGGCACCAGGGCCTGGTTTTGGAAGGCGTTTCGCTGGTTCCACGTGGCCGCGTTCACCCCGCTTCTGGTCGTGATCGTCACCGGGGTCGGCATGAAGTTCGCCGCCGGCGCCGCAGCCGGGAAGGCCGGGACGATGGAGGCCTCGATCGGAACCGCGCTGCCCGGGATCATCCTGATCTGCATCTCGGTGGTCTGCCCGGTCGCCTTGTTCAAACTGCTCGCCTTCGTCGACCCCGGAACCGCGTCCGGTGCGTCGATGCGCGCCGGGATGGCCGCGATGGGCGGAATCCAGGGCCTGCTACGCGGCAACCCGACCGCCGGCGCCGACGGCACCGCGGCGCAATCAGCCGGCACCCAGTCGGCCGGTGAGGCATCCGCGGACGCGGCCACCACCACCCGGGTGACCAGCGCCGTCCAACAGGGTGCCGGGTTCTTCGGGACGGTCGGGGCCGGGCTGGCCGCCGGCATCGGGGCGATCACCACGATCGGCTCGGTCGGCACGTCGGTGTTCACCGACCTGACCAACCAGGAAGGCGTCGGGCACAACACCTACCAGCCCGACTACCAAGGCGGCCCCGGCGACCCGGCCGCCCGCGCCAACCGCGAAGCCAACGCAGCCGACAACCAACCCCCCGACCTCGACCCCACGCCGAGCGGCGGCGAAGACCCGGCCACCCCCGGACCGCTCGGCGGCGCCCCCTCCGAAGACGCCTCGGCCGCCGGCACCTCGGATCAGGCGCTCGCCGCCCGGGCAGGGACGGGCGGTGCCGCGGGCGGCGGTGCCGGTGCGGGCACGGCCGAAGTCGCCGCCGCAGCCCTCTAGTAGGAGAAGGAGAACGATCGTGGCAACTGTGTACGGCGACTACACCCGGGACCGCAACGGCCTGTTCTTCGGGCTGGGCGGCGGGCAACTCATCACCCTCGTGGTGGCTGCCGCCCCCGCACTGTGGGCGTTCCACTCTCA
The DNA here is from genome assembly GCF_059515965.1 of Propioniciclava sp. LT432. NCBI lineage: Bacteria > Bacillati > Actinomycetota > Actinomycetes > Propionibacteriales > Propionibacteriaceae > Propioniciclava > Propioniciclava sp. LT432. The sequence goes on from NZ_JCAKNE010000012.1 coordinate 110,580, forward strand.
GCGGTGGGCGGCAGTGGCCGGACTGGTCCTCGCCTGGCTGATGGTGCTGGGACTGGTGGCCGTCCCGATCCGGGGACGATCAGCGACCGGCTGGCTGGTCGCCTCCACCGCGCACCTGGCCGGGACAGTGCTGCGCTGGACCCGGTGGCGATCCAAAGCCGCAACCGGGCGCGGCGAGGACCTGGCCGAACCTGACCTGCCCGGCGTGGTTGCCGGCATCAGCGTCCACGACGGCCCACCCCAGGGTCCGACCAATGTTCGGGTCGCGATCATCCAGGACCACGCCAACCGGCTGTGGGCGGCCACCGCCGCGATCGTCCACCCCGGGCTGGCGCTGGCCGACAGCACCGAGCGGGACTCCCAGGGCCGCGGACTGGCCACGCTGCTGAACGCCTGCGCCCGCACCGAACTGATCTCCGAAGTGCTGTTCCTGGTCCGCTCGGTCCCCGAGGACGGCGCCGAACGCGACCAGTGGCTCACTCGGCACCAACCCGCCACCGCCCCAACCCTCGCCAAGGCGGTCAACGAGCAACTCGCCGCGACCTTGTCCCAGGCGTCGGTGCGCACCGAGGCGTTCTGCACGATCGTCGTCCCCGAAGACCGGCTGGCCCGGGAGGCCAGAGAGTTCGGACGCGGCGTCGACGCCCGCGCCCGGGCGATGACCATGCTGATGGCCGAAGTCGAAGCCCACCTGCGCACCGGCATGCGGATCGGCACCGTGACCTGGCTCACCTCACCGCAGCTGGCCGTGGCCGTCCGCACCGGATTCGCGCCCGGCGACCGGGCCGGGATCATCGACGCGCTGGCCGCCCGCGACGCCGGGCAGCCGGTGAACGCCGAGGCGCCGTGGGCGCAGGCCGGCCCGTCCGGCGCAGACCTGGCCGTGCGCCACTACAGCCACGACGCCTGGCACTCGATTTCGGCGACATTGAAGCTGCCCGCCAAGGGTGCGCTGCTGGGTGCGCTGGCGCCGGTGCTAGTGCCGACCGAACCCGGCGAGCGGCGTTCGATGGTGGTCGTTTTCCCGATCCTGGCCCAGTCCGTGGCCGACCGGCAGACCCAGAACGCCGAGTGGGCCGCCGACATGGCCGAAACCCTACGGAACCGGGCCGGGGTGAAGACCCGCGCCAAGGACCAGACCGTCCTCGCCCGCACCCGCGGCCTGGACGCCAAACTCGCCACCGGCAACGCACTGGTCCGGCCGTACGCCGTCGCGTGCGTCACCGTGCCGGCCACCCTGCGGATCGCCGAGTTCGGCCGACGCCTGGACGCAGCCATCCGCCGGGCCGGTTTCGCGCCGCTGCGCCTCGACCTGGCCCAGGACGCCGGGTTCGCCGCCGCCAACCTGCCCCTGGGAATCGGGCTGGACCGGAAGGCCGACCAGTGAACCGCCGAGCATCCGCACCGGCCGGACGCGGGGTGGGCCGGCTGCTGGCCGACTTCGGCCACGACCTGCCCCGCATCCCGTCCGCCGAACCGGCCGTGCGGGAAGCCCGGTTGTTCCAGCCGGTGCCCCGCCGCGGCCACCGCCAACCCGAGCGGGGCTGGTGTCCGGCGAAGGCGCCGGTGTCGGTGTGGCGGATGGCCTCCGACCAAGCGGGCGTGCTGTGGCCATTCGTGACCAGCCCCGGCCTGCCGCCGCGCGGCGCGCAGATGGGCATCGACTTCTTCTCCCGCGCCAGCTTCTACGCCGACCCCAACGGCTGGGTCCTCGACCCGTCCATCCCGGTCTCCAACCCGAACATGTTCACCTTCGGCAAGCCCGGCATGGGCAAGTCCGCGACCGCGAAGGCGTTCGTGCTGCGCATGCTCGGCTTCGGCTACAAGGCGCTCATCCTGGGCGACCCCAAGGACGAATACGAAAACCTGTGCCGCACCCTCGGGGTGGAGCCGATCGCGATCGGCCAGGGGCTGTCCGCCCGGATCAACCCGCTCGAGTTCGGCCCCCTCGGCCAGGGCTGGGACGCACTTGGCGCGGCCGAAGTGCAGCGGCGCTCGGCGATCGTGTTCGCCCGCTGGCTCACCCTGATCCGCGGCCTGGTCGGCTCCCAGAAGATCGGCCAATCCCCGGTGCCGTTCGGCCCGTCCGAGGAGGCCGCTGTCGACGCCGCCCTCAAGCTCCTCACCGGCCAAGCCGCCGGCAACACCCGCCTGGCCGAAACCACCATCCCGGCACTGTGGCACCTGCTCGACGAACCACCGCCCGAACTGGTCGACACCTGCCGCTACGCCTCCACCCGCCACTTCCTCGACTCCACCCGGCTACTCCGCGACGCACTCGGCCAACTGGTCGGCGGCAGCCTCAAAGGCCTGTTCGACAGCCACACCACCATCGCACTCGACTGGACCGCACCCATCCAGTCCCTATCCCTGTCGCGCCTGGAAGCCCTCGGCGACGAAGCCGTCGGCATGGCACTGCTGTGCCTCAACAGCTGGGGACGGGCAATGCGGGAAGTCGCCGCCCCGGGCGACCTGCGGATCGTCGTCCGCGACGAATCCTGGAAACAACTCCGCCTCGGGGTCGACGCGGTCAAGAGCTTCGACGCCGACCTGCGGCTGTCGCGCCGCGACGGCGACATCCAGTTCGCGCTGGCCCACAAACCCTCCGACCTGGTCAGCGTCGGGGACGCCGGCTCCCAAGCCGCCACGATCGCCAAGGACATGCTGCACCTGGCCGACACCAAGATCCTCCACGGCCAGGACGCCGCCGTCGCCGAAGAACTCCAAGCCTTACTCGGCCTGCCCGACATCGCCGTCGACATCGTCACCGACTGGTGCCGCCAAGCCCCCGGACGAGCCCTGTGGATCGTCGGAGAGCAGCTGTTCAAAGTCCTCACCGTCCTCGCACCGGTCGAACGGCGCCTGGTTTGGACGAACTCCGCCCTGGAATCAGCAGGTCAGCCATGAAATGGGCACTCGGAGCGCTGGCGCTGGTCCTGGCCCTGTTCGGCGCAGTTCCGATCGGGATCCTCACCATGGCCACCGTCGTCGTCGCCCCGGCCATCGCCGAACAGGTCCGGCTCGACCCGTGCAGCGCCTACGACACCGACACCACCACAGCTCTCAGCTCCACCACCGGCCAGTTCAGCCTGCCGAAATGGGGGACGCCCCGATACCAGTCGCTGACCAGCCCCGCCCAGCAGATCCCCACCCCGATCAAGGCGCTGTACGTCGCCGCGGCTAACCGCTACCGGGTGCCTTGGGAGCTGCTGGCCGGGATCGGGATGGCCGAGACCCGGCACGGACGCAACAACCACACCTCGAGCGCCGGCGCCCAAGGGCTGATGCAGTTCATGCCCGGCACCTTCGCCGCCTACGGCGTGGACGGCGACAACGACGGACGCCGCGACATCCACAGTGATGCAGACTCGGTGTTCTCCGCCGCGAAATACCTCGTCCACTCCGGCGTCCGCACCGGACAGGCCGGGGTGATTCGGGCCCTGTGGGCCTACAACCGGTCGATCAGCTACCGCAACGACGTGCTGTTTTATGCGTGGAGCTACGCCGGTAAGGCCGGCGCCGTCGTCGACGCCGGCGACCCGTCCGACTGCTACGGGCTCGGTGGTGACCTTCCCGGCTACGACGGCACCTGCCCGCCCTCAGGCTCAGCGGCCGAACACGGCCTGCAGGCCACGGCGCTGCGTGGCCTGCGCTGCGTGAAGCAGGCCTTCCCGGCGATCACGTCCATGGGTGGGCGGCGGTCGGCTTCGTCGTCGACGTGCAGCTTCTCCGACCACTGCACCGGTCTCGCGGTCGACTTCATGATCCCCAAATGGTCCACCCGCGACGGCAACGCCTACGGGTGGCGGGTCGCGCACTGGGTCCAGGCCCACGCCAAGCAGTTGCGGGTGAAGTACATCATCTGGGACGTCCGCAAGTGGAACCCCTCGGCAAGCGGCAGTTGGCGGCCCTACCGGCATCCCTACGGCAACTCCAACCCCACCCTCGCGCACAAGAACCACGTCCATGTCAGCTTCTATGCCTCTGGAGGTGACTCGCGATGAGCATCGCCCAAGCCGACCGGCGCCGCGACCCCTACCCCCGTTCACCTGGGAAATCCCCGTCGGTGTCCTCACCGTCTGGCTGCTGCTGGCCTGCCTCGGTGTCCACCTCGGACGGGCGATCGCCAACTGGTTCGCCGGCGCCGGCTGGACCTGGCCGACCGGACGGGCCCTGTTCGCCAGCCTGCCCCGCGTCCTTGCCGGCGACCCGACCGCCGGCATCGCCGTGCACGGCCCGGCCGCCGGCCCGGCCACGGTCTACGGCTGGATCATCGCCGTCCAACTCGTACTGCTCGCCGCGACCATCACCGGCACCCTCTGGGGCCTGCACCGCTGGGGACCCGGCCGGATGCACGGCATGGCCAGCCCGGCCGAAGCCGAACAGATCCTCGGAATCAGCCGCCTGCGACGGGTCGCACCGATCATCAGACCCGACCTCAACCCAACAACCGCCACGAAGGAGGAACGCCACGATGGCTACCACCCCACACCCTGAACCCCGCCCCACCGATGATCCGTCGGTGCCTCCGAGCCTGCCGGGGGAGGAGGTGTGGGAGACCGTTCGGCCGATCCACCCCGCCTCCCGGTTTCAAACGGTTCGGTTGGCGGCTGTCCCGCCGCTGGCCCGGGATCTGACCATCCCACCCCGTCCTGACCGAGTTGCGAAGGAGACCCCACGATGACCGAACAAGACATTCCGCGCCTGCAGATGCACCACCCCGGCGAGGTTGCCGAACTCATCCCCTACCTGGTCGGGTTCACTCCCGAAGAGTCCCTGGTTGCCATCGTCACCCGCAACGGACAGGTCGAAGTCACCGCCCGGGTCGACCTCGACGACATCCAGCACCCCGGCGTCGTCGAAGACCTCCTCGACCGCATCTGGGACCGGTTCCCCGACGCGGACGCCTTCCTGGTCGCCTACACCGACGACCACACCACCGGCTGGAACATGCTCCACCGCGCTGACGCCCACCTCGCCGGAATGGCCGATCGGCAGACCATGCTCATCGACGCCGACACCTGGGAACTCCCCGACGGCGAAACCGGCACCATCAACCCCACCGGACAGGTCGCCACCCAGGCCGCTGGCTACGGACTGAAACTGCGACCCAACCGGGCCGACCTCCAAGCCGCGTTCGCCAGCGCCCCCGACAGCGACCACCTCGCCGCGCGCGTCGCCACGGTCCTCGACACCCTGCCCCGACCTCGCGACACCGAGGCGATCCTCACCCTCACCGCCGACCTGCTCAGCCGGAACCTCCCGGATCCGCCCGCCGGTGTCACCGACCCGCCACAGGCACACGTCCCGACCGACGACGCGATCAAGCTCGCCGTCCTCGCCCAGAACCCGTCCGCGCAAAGCCTCGCCGTGCTCTCCATCACCCGCGACAACGCGCCCGAGCACCTCGCTCTGTGGCGCGACGTCGTCAACCAAGTGCCCAGCTACGGCGCCGAAGCGCCCCTCTACCTGGCCGGCATGGCCGCCTGGATCAGCGGGGACGGTGCCAGCGCCGTCGTCGCCCTCGACCGGTCCACGGACCTGAACCCCGACGAGAAACCCACCGGCCAAGTACGGCTACTCAGCCAACTCATCGACCAGGTCGTCCCACCCACTGCCTGGGAAGCGATCCGCGCGGACGTCCTCGCCGCCGCCGACCCCCGCGTCCGCGCAGCCCTCCACACGGGCCCGGGCCAACCTGACGTGTGGGAGACCATCACCCCGACACCCATCCGGCGCCCCGAAGCACGAGACGTCCCACCGCCGGCACCCGGCATCGCGATCTGAGGAGCCAGGCGATGAAACGGCGCTTCGACCCTAGCCAGGTCGGTTGGCGGATCGGGAAAGCTCACGAACCCCGAGGCGGCGAACTGTGGTGCCCCTGGGACCGCACCGCCGGCGTGATCGGCCCCCAAGGCTCAGGGAAGACACTCGACCTCCTCACCCCAGCCCTGCTCGCCGCACCCGGCGCCGCGCTGGTCACCCTCACCAAAGTCGACGACCTGCTCCTCTCCTACACCGCCCGCCGCAGCAACGGCCGGGCCGCCGTCGTGCTCGACCCGTTCGCCCAAGCCGACGGGCTACCCGAACTCGTCTGGGACCCGATCGTCGGCTGCATCGACCCGCTGGTCGCCGAACGCCGCGCCAAAGCCTTCACCGCCGGCACCATCAAGGCCACCGCCAGCAGCGGCTCCGGCGACGCCGCCGCCCGGTTCTATGCCGCCGAAGCCGCCAAAGTCCTCCAGTGCTACTTCCACGCGGCCGCGCTCGCCGGCCACAGCCTCGACCGGCTCCTGGAATGGGTCGCCCGCCCACTCGCCACCCACGAACCCGCCGAAATCCTGCTCAACCATCCCGGCTCGGCGCACTTCTGGCACGGCCTCCTCCGCGGTGCGCTCACCGGCGACGACCGCACCGCCGGTAACACCATCACCACCGTCCAGCAGGCCATGAGCCTGTTCTTCCAACCCGGCATCCGCGCTCGCTGCGTCCCCGGACCCAACCGGCCCGCCACCGACATCGCCGCCGTCATCGCAGCCCGCGGCACGTTCTATCTGCTCGGACGCGAAGACCCCTACGCCTCGGCGTCCCCGCTGATGACCGCGCTCACCGAACACATCCTCGACACCGCACTCCAACTCGCCAACACCAGCCAGTGGGGGCGGCTGTGCCCGCCCATGCTGGCCTGCCTCGACGAACTCCCGTCCACCGCACCGCTGCCGACCCTGCGCACCCGGATGGCGAACGAACGGGCGCTGGGTATCTCGTTCATCTACGCCGCCCAGACCTGGCGGCAACTTGCCTCGATCTTCGGCGACACCGACGCCCGAGCACTGTTCGGGCTCACCAACATGCTGATCATGTTCGGCGGCTCCAAAGACGTCGCCTTCAATAAAGAGGTCTCCGACCTCGTCGGCACCACCCGCGTCACCCGCACCACCTGGCAACTTGGACACACCGGCGGACGCTCCGCCCACGGCGACGACATGCTCATCCTCCGACCCGAAGAAGTCCGCCAACTCCCCGAGAAACACGCCCTCATCGTCGCCGAGAACAGCAAACCCATCATCGCCAGACTCACCCGCTGCATCGACGGGAAGTCCGGCCAGGCGCTCCTCTCCCAGCAGCGCGAGGTCCGGCAGCGGCTCCAAACCCGGAGCGGCCAGACCGTCTCCCACGAGGCCAGCGCTATCGCCGCGCTCTCCACCAGCCGGAAGGATCAGCCGTGACCGGGCCGCTGGTACTGCCGTTCCCCACCCCGAGCAGCAATGAGCTCCGCAAGGCCTACAACGACCTGTACCTCGCCGTGAATGGCGACGAGGAGACCAAGAAGCGAATCGGCAACCCCAACAAGTTGCCCCGTCCCTGGGACCCGCCCACCTGCATCAAGCCAGCGCTGCGCCGCGAACTCTGGACCTGGCTCGACGAGGTTGTGATCTGGTTCAACCACGAATACGTCTGGGACCACAACGCCGGCATGATCCCCGCCTGCTGGCCCCAACACCCCCACCTCGTCCACGAAATCGCCGTCCTCGCCGACCAACGCCGCCGCGCCGGCCTCGACCCCACCAGCAGCGCCCTCGAGGAATGGCACCGCTACGGCATCCCCGGCTTCCTCGAACGCCTCAAGACACGCATCAAGAGCGGCTGCGACGAACACCACACGCACTGGCCCGCCGAGGGACGTCACGCGCGCTGCGTCGGCCGATCCGCGATTGAGGCCCGGGCGCAGCTATTCGGTGTCGACACCGCCGCCCTTGGCTCTCCCGATCCAGCTCGAACGGCAAAGCCTCCGGCCCTCCGCTTGGTTCGGAGGCCAAACGGCGAACTCATGGACCCCGTCACCGGAGAAGTGTTCTAGGCGGGCCGCGCTCGTCCCGTCGAGGAGTGCGGATCGGGGGTTTCTTCCGGCAAGACGCCGTGACGAGTCGCGCACCTGCCCCGTGATCCGCGTTTCGCGCACTCCTGTCAGACCCCCGTGCCAAGATCGACCTGGGCGTAATCGATCGCGCTGGGTTGAATATACCGGGGGGTCGTCTTGGCAGATGAGGTTGGGGATCATTTCACACTGCTCGACGTGGACGTCCGGAGCGGCAGCTTCGGCGTCGTCCGCAAGGGCATTGATCGACGGGATGGCTCGTTCGTGGCGGTCAAGTTCGTCAACAGCCAGTCAGACGACCTTAGCCTCAAGGTCTTCCAGCGGGAGACACGGACGCTGCGAGACCTCTCGCACAAGAACATCGTCCCGTATCGGGATTCTGGCATCGATGAAACGGGCAGCTACTACATCGTTCTGGAGTGGGTCGAGCGCAATCTCGATGATGTGTTGGAGGAAGCCGGGCCTTGGACATCGTGGGACCGGCTCTGCAAGGAGATAGCACTTCCCCTCATCGACGCGCTCGCCTACACCCATCTCAAACAGGTCGAGCATCGCGACATCAAGCCCAAGAACATCCTGATCACTGATGCCGGAGTCCCCATGCTCGCCGACTTCGGCATCGCGAAGCTCCGAGGTGACGAGGAAGAGACCACCAACACGGTGGCTTCCTGGCACTCGCGACCTTACGCACCGCCGGAGATCAACGCTGACGTTCGATACGTGCGCGATGTCTACTCCATGGGCGTGCTCCTGATCCAGTGCATGACCACGACCAAGTTGGCCTCGTGGACCGACGTCGAGCAAGCGGTCCAGTCGATCGACGTCCCACCAGACATCAGGAAGGTCCTCGCATCCTGTGTCGCAACCGACCCAAGCGAACGTCCCAGGAACGCCAGCGAGTTGCTCGGCACGCTGGTCGCTGCCCAGAAGCGACGAGTCGCCAACGCTGCAATAAGAGAGCCGGTTTGGCTGCGCGTGATGAAGGGGGCTGCAGAATCCCTTGCCGGTGACTCGGATCGGCGGCAGGACGCACAGGCCGTCGCCCTTGCCGACCTGTCCGGCGACGTCTATGCCACCTTCCTGCTTGACCGCGAATCGGGCGAACCGCAGCGGGATTCGATCTTCCTGATCGGCGACACCTGGCGGCTCGGCATAAGGCCCGACCGTGACGGGGCGGTGATGGTCTCCGCCAAGAGGTTGGAGTTCGAGGAGTTGGAGCGCTACCGCAGGCGCGCGCTGCTCCTGCCCCGCTGCTACGAGTGGACGTTCTACCGACCGACCAACTTGACGGCCGCTCAGGCCGCCATCGCCGACCTAGTGGAGTCACTCGACGACTTCTACACCGAGAAGGCCGACCAGATCGCGACCGGATCAGTCGACCGCGAAGGTGACGACCTGTTCGACACCTGGCTTCGCGTGCTGAGCGCTCGCGAGGAACTCGCCCGCGGCGAGAAGCAGCCGCTCCCATACCTACGTTGGAAGGTCAAGGGCCGCGAAGCGACCTTCACGCTCACCGACCCGGTTGACCATGACCTCGTCAATACCGAGTGGCGGGTGAAGGATCAGTACAGCGACCGCCGCTTCGGCTGGGGCGAGGTCGTCGATCACGACGGCGACACCGTGACAATCCTCGGTAACCGTTGGGAGAGCTTGCCGGATCGTGGGCTCCTCATCCCCCACATTGGTCCCGACGAGGTCGCCATCGGTCGCCAGCGCGACGCGGTGATCGCGGTGAAGAACGGCGCGGCGGCGCGACCTGAGTTACGTGAGCTTCTGCTCAAACCGGAGTCAGCCAAGATGCCGGTTCCTGTCGCGATCCCGGACTGGAACCGGGACCTCGATGACCGCAAGAAGGAGGCGGTGGGTAAGGCTCTGGGGGCAGCGGACCTGTACCTCGTGCAAGGTCCACCAGGCACGGGCAAGACGAGTTTCATCGCCGAGCTGGTGGAGCAGGCGCTCTTGGCTAACCCCGAGGCCCGCATCCTGATCGCCTCGCAGACCAATGTCGCTGTCGACAACGCGCTGGAGAAGCTCGATCGAGGTGGTGTCGCTAGCCTGGTTCGTCTTGCCAGCTCCGACGTGTCGCGGGTCAGCGAGTCGGTGCGGCATCTCTTGCTCGAGGCGCAGATGAAGAAGTGGGCACAGACCGTCCGCAAGCGCGCGGAAGCGCATCTCGGTGAACGAGCCGAAGCTGCGGGCATCCCCAACGCTCACCTACGGGCGGCGCTGGCACTGCAGCAGCTGGCCAGCACCTTGGATGAGATAAGCGTGCTCCAATCCCGAGCCATGCTGGAGGAGGCGGAAGAGCCACAGCTGACCGAGCTGACCACCGCCCTGGAGCCCAGTGACTCGACCTCGACCGCTCAGGAGCGCGTCGACGCGCTCACCGACCTGCGCGACGAGCTGTTTGAGGAAGCTCAGTCCCTCCTCGCCGGCGACCTGACCCTGTCGATCACAATGAGCGTTCAGGATGCATTGAGCGCAGTTGACGTGTTGATCGGCAACAGCAACGACGCTCGAGATCTTCTCGCAAGGCTCCGCTTGCAGGGTCAGTGGCTCCAGCGCATCGCTTCGGATGAGCGTCTTGCAACCACCTTCCTCGACCAGATCAGTGTCATCGCCGGGACCTGCACCGGGTTTCTGCGGCACCCGGCGGTCCGACATCTCGACATCGACCTCTGCATCGTCGACGAGGCGTCGCGGGCGACCTTGACTGAGGCGCTCGTCCCAGTGTCCCGCGCCAAGCGCTGGGTCTTCGTTGGCGACACTCATCAACTGCCGCCCATCGACGAGGAGCTGCTGCGGAGCACTGAGATCCTCAGCGAGCACCAACTGACGCCTGAGGACATAAAGGAGACCTTGTTTCAACGCCTCGCTGACAGGTTGCCTGAACAGTCGCAGATCATGCTCAGTCGGCAGTACCGAATGCTCCGACCAATCGGAGACCTGATCTCCTCCTGCTTCTACCGCGAGGAACTGAGTTCCAACCGCGAGGACGGCCTGATCGGCTACACCCTTGGCTACGGTAAACCGGTCATGTGGCTGGATACCTCCTCGCTCGGCGAGAGCCGTCGTGAGTCCGCACCTCAGGGGAAGGCGACGAGTTATGCCAACCGAGCCGAAGTTAGGGTGCTGATTGACCGGCTCAAGATCCTCAACAACGCGGTCGAGCACAAGGTGATCAAGCCGCCCGAAGAACGTGACTCACTCGACGTGCTGGTGATCGCTCCCTACGTCAGCCAAGTTACTGAACTCAAGGTTCAGATCGCGCCGCTCCTAGGCCGTCTACCCCACCTCTCGGTCGCGGTGATGTCCGTTGACGCCGTCCAAGGCCGAGAGTCCGATGTTGCACTGCTCTCGGTGACCCGCAGCAACTCAGGAGGACATCTTGGCTTCTTGGGTGCGGAGTACTGGCGCCGCATCAACGTCGCGCTCTCTCGCGCCAAGTTCGGACTGACCATTGTGGGCGACGCTGGGTTCATCAAGGGAACGCCCGGAGCGCTACGGAAGGTTCTCACCTACATCGAGACGCATCCGGAGGATTGCGAGATCAGGATGGCCGAACGATGACTCTTGCCGCATCTGAACAGATCCGCCGTCGGTTCGGCAACCATCGGCCAGGCCTTGAACTGCTAGGACTGGTCGACGCTGCGCTGCCCGTGACGGTCCTGCGCCTCAACGTCCTTGCCCAAGAGCGAAAGCAGTTGCCGCTACTCGATGAGTTCCTCATCCAGTTCGTCCATGAGGGAGTCGGAGACGTTGACGAACTCGCAGCCCTCCTCGGCCTCGATCGCGAGCAGGTTCTCAATGCGACCGCGGATCAGGTCAGCCAGTACAACCTGCGACGCTCGGGTGGGCGGCTCGCACTGACCCCTCAAGGTCTGGAAGTCGCGCGGAGTCTTGCAGCGATCCAACCGGTGCTGAGACAACTTCCAGTGCCGTTTGATCGCGTCACCTGGACGATCGAGAACTACGCGCAGACCGACTTGATCAAGAAGAAGGAGGCCGACGAACTGGGTCATGTCATCTTGCCTGCCAAGAAGCACTCGCGTGTTGACCTGAACGACTTGACTGTCGAGCGCTTCAACCAGATCATCCGCAGCCGTGACGATCGGAACCGTCTCATCGAAGTCATCCGGATCCGCAAGATCGCGTCACAGAACCAACACCTCTTTCACCCTGCCCAGCTCCTCGTGTACGGCAATCCCAACACCGGCGAGGTGGAACTCGGGCTCTGCATCGATGGCGAGTTGCGTCCCGCTCATGGACTGGAACTGGCAGCGGTGGATGCCGTCTCCAAGCTCGGTATCGAGGTCGGGCAACCCGAGCCACGCCCCACGCTAGACGATGAACTGGAGAAGCTCCGCGTCCCCGCGGAGGAGGTCGAGGTCATCGCCCTGGGCGGAAGGGCATCCAACCCGGCACCGGATGCCGAAGCGCGAACAGCGGGCGACGAGACACCGCAGAAGGTCACTGAGATCCCGGTCCGAAGCGTCAGTGTGTTCGAGCATCCCGATCATCTGAACAGGGCTCTGGACTCTGCCAAGAAGCGACTCTTGATCATCTCACCGTGGGTCAAAGGTGGCGTCGTCAACGCCGATTTCGCGGCCAAGCTCGAACGCCGGGTTCGAGCGGGCGTGGAGGTTCACATCGGCTATGGAATCGGTCCAGACGACAGCGGCTCTGACGAGTGGGCGCTGCGCAAACTCGACGCCCTTGCCAAGCGTCACCAAGGGAAGTTTGACTTCGTGCGGTTGAAGAACACGCACGCGAAGATTCTGATCTACGACGGGATCTGGATCAACACGAGTTTCAACTGGCTTTCGTTCAGGGGTGACCCGAACCGAACCTTCCGCATGGAAGAGGGCACGCTCGTTCAGATTCCTAGCGAGGTTGACAAGGCCTTCGCGCGCTACGTCGCCATTCTCGAGACTGACGCACAGGTGTAGCCCTGAAGGTTTGTCGTCTGCAAGTTCAGCTTGATGAGGCAACGGTGGCCGTGAAGGTGGCTATCCACGAGCCGCACAGAAGCCACGGGCCGTAAGCGATGGGGTGGAACTTGCGCGACGCCTTCGCCCAGATGAGCGCAGCCAGTGAGCCTGTGAGGACACTGAGCCAGACGGCACCGATCCCGAGTGGGCCCACGGCGAGGCCGATCACTGTGGTGAGTTTCACGTCGCCGAAGCCGATGCCGCCTTTGGTGGCGAAGTGGATGGCGGCGAAGACCCCTCCGGTGGCCAGTGCGGCTGTTGCGGGCACGACGAGCGTTCGCCAGTCCTGCGTGACTGTTCCGACGCCCGCGATGGCGAGCAGTGTTGTTCCTGCGGTGGGTGCGAGGGCGCGGTTCGGTAGGCGCATCACGTCGAAGTCGACGGCGGCCAGCCACGGGCCAGCCACGGCGAGGGGGAGCAGGGGAAGGTAGGTCAGTGGTCTCCCGCTCAGGCTCGCGGCGGCGGTGAGGCTGCTGACGGCGAGGACGCTGGCCCAGACGACCCACCAGCGTGGCCCCGGCCGGGGAACGTCCTGTTCGCCTCCGTTGCGGTAGCTGAGGGTGGCGAGGTTGTGGCGCAGCGAGAGTCCCAGCGGCACGCTGGCCGCTGCGGCGAGCGCGATCATCAGCATGGGCTGCACGGCGCGTCTCCTTTGGGGTGATGTTCATTCTCGCTTCGGGGCTGGAGTTTCACCATGAGATTCCGTGCTGACGTGGCGGTTCGAGGGTGGGGAGCGGTTCGGGCCGATTGGGGCCTGCGGTCGGGCTGACCTGTTCGATCACCTCATCTGCGGCGTGCTCGCCGTTGATGGCTGTGAGGCGGTCCCTGACTACCGTGATCTGGTCGGTGGCGAACTGGGTGGACTTTCGCGGGTCGGTGTTCCGGGCTCGGACCATGGACGCGAGCGCTGAGCGCACCAGCGCTGGTGGGAGTCCGGTGCGTTCGGCGATGTATTCGGTGCCGGCGGTCCATCGGTTGGCTGGTTGGGCGGCGAGGACCCGGACGGCATCCAGTGCGGCTCCTGCGCCTTCGATGTGGTCGAGGCGTTCGTCGATCAGCGAGTCGGCAAGGGGCCTGGCGTGGGTGATCGCGTCCGCGAGCTTGGCCGCGTTGCCGGCGGCGATGAGGTCTGCGGGGTCGGTGCCTTCGGGCAGGACGGCGTGGGTGGGGTCGAGGTTGTAGAGGGTGAGGAGCCAGTAGTCGCGTTCGGCGGCGACTTGTCCGGCGAGGTCGGCGTCGGTGGCCACGACGGGGTTGCGTCCGCGCTGGTGCAGTTGGGCGACCTGGGCTTCGGTGAGGCTGGTGCCGAGCGGCGCGACCCCGACATGGTGGCCGTCGCCGGTCAGGGTGACGGCGATCGCGTCGAGCGGTCCTTCGACCAGCACGGGCGTCGCGTCTCCAGCCAGTTCGCCGGCGACGTACAGCTGGTCGCCTTTGGCGAACAGGGGTGTGGTGGCGGTGTTGAGGTACTTGGGCCCGTGTCCGTCATCGTCGCCGTACCGGTGGTTTCGGCGGGCGACGAAGCCGAGCACTTGGTGGTCGTGGACGATGGGGACGATGAGGCGGTCGCGGAAGCGGTCGATGAGGCGTCCGGTGGAGGCGGTGGTCGCGACTCCGGCGGTGAGCATCTCCAGGTCGGTGACGTCGTGGTGGCGGAGGTGGCTGACCAGGCTGGTCCAGCTGTCGGGCGCGTAGCTGGATATTGCGCTTGCTGAGGGCCGGTGTTCCGCTGGGGGGTGAGCCAGTGTTCCGGGGATCGGTGGGCCACGTCGACGGGATGGGTTGCCATGGTGCTGGGGCGGCCGCTTGGGCCGCCCCAGCGCTGTGGTTACTGCAGGTGAGTGAAGTGTTTGCGCAGGGAGTCGTCACAGTCCAGGACGGTGGCGTGCGCGTTGGTGGTGATCCGGTCGACGATGGCGTCGGCGAGGATCTTCTCTTCCATCCGGTCGTGCCACTGGCCCGGTGGTAGCTGGGAGCAGTAGATCGTGGAGGCGGTCTTGTGTCGTCGGTCGATCAGGGTGTGCAACTGCTGGACCTGGACCCGGGTGGGCGGGGTGAGGAACCAGTCATCGATGATCAACAACTCGACGTTGACCAGGGTGTCGAGGCAGCGCTTCTTGTCCCCGGTCCGTTCGGCGATGGTGATCCGGTCGAACAGTTCCCCGGCGGGCAGGTAGAGCACCTTGCGGTACTGCTGGCAGGCCTTGTTCCCCAGCGCGCAGGCGACGTAGGTCTTCCCCGCGCCGGTGGGTCCTTGCAGGATGACGTCTTGGTGCTTGACCAGGTAGGCGCCGACCGCGAGCCGGTGGATCAGCTCGAGGTCCATGCTGCGGCCGGGCATGGCTTTCAGGTCGGTCAGGTCGGCGGCGGGTTGGGCGAGGCAGGCTTGGCGGCGGAGCCGGTGCAGCTTGCTGTCGCGGCGTCTCTCGTATTCCCAGTCGACGGCCTGTTTGACCAACTCTGGACCGGTCAGGGTGGCGGCGGTCGTGGTGTCGGCGAGGTTCTCGAAGTACTCGGCCATCCCGGACAATCGCATCGTCTTCAAGCGGGTGAGGGTTTCCACATCGATCATGCTCGGCTCCCGTAGTAGTCGCTGCCGCGGACATAGCCGGCGTCGCCCAGGGAGGGGGCCGGCGGGGCTTGGGTGGGTGGGGTCCAGCCGGTCCACAGCTTCTTGATGAGCGTGTAGGAGGGGGCGGGGGTGGCCGCCAACGCCCGCGTGCAGGTGTCCTCCAGGCGGGCCATGCCGCCGGGCTTGGTGGCCAGCGACATCACCCCCAGACAGGACCGGTAGGACTGCTCGACGATCTGGCGGGACGCCAGGATCGCCCCGATCGCCGCTTGGGTGTTCGGGCCCACCGTGGCGGCCCACTGCTCGAATCGTTCCGGCGTCCAGTCGACCAGTCGGCTGCGGTGGGTGGCGGGCATGTGGGCCGGCAGGGTCGCATACCGGCCCGACACCCCTTGGAAGCGGGGGTGGGACGCGACCCGCTCGATCCCGTCGAAGACCTCCACGATGCTCGTGGTGAGGCGCACATCCAGGGATTGGCCGATCAACCGGGAAGGGACGGAGTAGAAGTTCTTGTCGACCTGGACGTGGTAGTTCGGGCCGACCTTGGCCTTGCGGAGCTCGGCCAACTCGAACCGGACCGGCGGCAGCGGTTGCAACAGTGGCTTCTCGTCGCGTTCGAACACGATCTGCCGGGAGTCCTCCCGCTTCTGGAACGGACGCGCGTTGATGGCAGCGACTTCGGCGAAGATGGCCTCGTTCAACTCGGCCAACCCGACGAACTGCCGATTGCGGAGCACCGCCGCGACCTGCCCCGCGACGAACCGGACGCTCCCTTCGACCACTGCCTTGTCGCGGGGACGTTTCACCCTGGCCGGGATGACCGCGGTGCCGTAATGCTCGGCCAACCGGGCATAGGCGGGGTTCAACGCCGGCTCGTAGCGGTCCGACCGGGACACCCCGGTCCGCAGGTTGTCCGGCACCAGGAGCCGGGCAGCACCCCCGAAATCCTCCAGGGCGTGCACGTGCGCGTCGATCCACGACCCGAGCGTCATGTCCGGGAACGCCTCCACATACGTGTAGGCCGAATACGACAGTGCGGCCACGAACACCCACCCCTGTCGTGGTTCGCCGGTCAGCGGGTCGGCGTAGGCCATCGGGTCCCCGGCCCAGTCGACCTCGATCGACTCGCCCGGGTTGCGCTGGATCCGCATCGACGCGCCGGTGGCCTTCGCCCACCGCCGGTACTGTTCGTTGAAGAACGAGTACTGGTAGGGCACCTCGCCGGTGGCGCGGCAGTTGGCCACGTACTCGTTCCACAACACCAGCAGCGTCACCGACGGCCGTCCCAGCTCCCGGTGCACGTGCTCGAAGTCTGGTGTGGCCCGGTCCGAGTCCGGCTTGGCCGGTTCGGGCAGCAACAGCCGGCGGACCTCGTCAGCCCCGAGGTCCGTCACCTGCTCGAACCCGACCCCCGCCGAGTCCGCCGCAGTGAACACCGCCGCCACCGTGTTACGGGAACACCCCAACACGTCCGCGATCCCACGCTGACTGACCCCCTCAGCTCGCAGCCGAAGGATCTGTTTGTAGTCGACCATGAAGGCGACTTCCTCTCGTCACGCCGTACCCCAACGGCACGGCGCGACGAACGTCCCACACGAAAACCCGAGCGCCGCCACGGTCCACCGCGCCCCGTCGCCGTGGCTCACCGCCCACCGGACCACTGGCTCACCCCACAACGGAACACCGGCCCTCACCGAGCGCAATATGCA